>SCVO01000079.1 GCA_004322465.1 Candidatus Nitrosotenuis sp. | reverse complement strand
ATCGTTTGTTTGATTTAATCAAAAAGGCGTTTTTTTCAAAACAAAAGATTGGGTCTTTAAAGTCTATTCCAAAACGCGCGTCATGTCCAGCTCGTCAATCTGCGCCTCGATTGTCTTTCTCAGCGTGTTCTTGTGATCATTGCAGAACCAAAAGTAGCCGTCGATTGTCTCAAAGCAGCCGCAAATCCACTGCGTCTTTTTGTCGCCCTCGACTGTGTGCTTGTTGTATGTTGGTTCTTTTGTCAACGGTATGTGTGGAAACTAAATCAATTAAAACCTATTTCGCGCACCTGGATATTTTAAAAATAAAAAGTAAAAAAAAGCTTATGGACAGCCTTCCATCTTTTGGATGAAAAATCCATTACTTTTAATGGCGTCCTCTACTGGCTTTGGTGCGCCCTGGGTGTGACAAAACTGACATTCCTCAGTTGTCACTTTGGCTTCACTTTCACCTACAGTCTTTAGCCATTGTTTTGCATATTCGATGGCTTTTCCATGATCTTTTTCAGATGTGATGACATCAAAGTGCATGGTGTGCCCGTCTTTTGCTTCTACGTATGTGTCGTAGACGTGTATATCCATATTTTTTGGATGGAAAAAGGGATATTTAATTCAAGAAAGAAGACTCGCTGTGGAATCATTTATGAAATTACATTCTACGTTCATACAATCAGTCTATGGACTGTTTTTAGGAAAATCCTGATTACACATGTTGCAAAAAACCTACCAGTTAGCACCCGACCTGGAAATATGCCGGATCCTAAACGGCATGTGGCAGGTAGCTGGAGGACATGGTCAAATTGACAAAGAATCCGCCGTCTCTGAGATGCTATCGTACCACGACTCTGGCTTTACCACCTGGGACATGGCTGACATTTACGGGCCTGCCGAGGAATATTATGGCGAATTTCGGAAAACGCTTGCAAAGAAAAAAGGAGAATCCGAACTTGGCAAAACTCAGGCGCTTACGAAATTTGTACCGAACCCTGGCCCGATGACTAGGTCGATCGTGGAATACTACATTGACAAGTCGATTCGCAGAATGAAAGTAGACGCAATCGACGTGGTACAGTTTCACTGGTGGGACTATTCTGATATGAGCTATCTGGATGCACTGCATCACTTGTCCAAGCTTCGGGATGATGGTAAGATCCGACATATAGGACTGACAAACTTTGACACCGAACGAATCGAAACCATGGTGGACGGCGGATTCAAGCTGGTATCAAACCAAGCGCAGTACTCTGTACTGGATCAAAGGCCAGGAGTGCTGATGGCCCCGTTTTGCCAAAAGCACGGAATCAAGCTGCTGACCTATGGGACTCTGCTTGGGGGATTCCTGTCTGAAAAATATCTTGGAGCGCCAGAACCAACAAGGTCTGATCTGTACACGTTTAGCCTGCAAAAATACAAGAACATGATTGATGAGTGGGGTGGGTGGTCACTGTTTCAGGAACTGCTTGCGGCACTTGATGGTGTGGCAAAAAAGCACCGCGTTGGAATTGCAAACGTTGCCACAAAGTATGTCCTGGACAAGCCTGCAGTCGCAGGCGTGATAATTGGCGCAAGGCTTGGAATCACGGAGCACAGAACGGAAAATGCCAAAACATTCTCGCTGATTCTAGACAGCGAGGACATTGAAAAAATAAAATCAGTTACCTCAAGATCCAATGATTTGTTTTCTTCAATTGGCGACTGCGGTTCTGAATACCGATAGTTTTCTTTTTATTGTGTCCTAAAACAATTGAGAAGAATCTGTAGCACGACTTAAGAATCTCAAAATCCTAATCACACTAACGATTGAACTCGATAATAATTCTGATGTTTTCTATAGTTTTGTTTTCGTACGTGATGAGCGGTCAGGCGTCTGCCTGTGAATGTAAAGATCTAAAGGAAGAGTCTTCATATTTGTCAGATTCTGATTCTATCTTTTTAGGCAAGGTCAGAAATATTGAAAAAACTAATGACGAATATCCGTCATATCTCATAAGATTTGATGTTGATAAAAGCTGGAAAGGCACAAACACAAAAGAGATCAGCATCAAATCATCAATGGATTCTGGGGCATGTGCATATTCATTTGAAATAAACCAAGTGCTCATAGTTCACGCGCAGCAGGAAAACGGAACGTTACAGGAAAAATCCTGCGGTACCTTGCCTGCAGAATATGTTGCAGATCATATCCAATTCCTTGATGAGCATATACAAAACAATCTTGGAAACACTCAGGTGGATTTGCACAACTTTCTTCTCGTTTCCGTGATTGGCATTCCTGTTTTGATGGGTGCGATAGGATTTATCATTTGGAGTAAAAGAAAATGAAAAAGTCATATCTTGTTGTGATATCAATAATTGGGATTTTTGTAATAATAGTTTCAGGATTCTTGTACTATGAGCAAGCGTACACACAAAACTGTGAAAGCGGAGGCGGCAACATGACTGGCGTGTTACGGTGTACAAAGATATTGGATGGGGATTTTGTATCTGAAAGAGAAACATCTGGCGAAAATGACATGGTCAATATCGTAATTCCTACTGGCGCTTCAAACCCTGAGGCTCAAAAAAACTATGTTCCAAAAAATATTCTAGTTGTAATTGGAGTAAACAATACTGTAACCTGGGTAAACGAGGATGATGCGTCAAGCAGTGTAGTAAGTGATGATGATCTCTTTGATTCAGGCCTGATATCTCCAAAGAACGCATGGACGCATACCTTTGATATGGAAGGATTCTACGGATATCATTCTGAACCGCATCCGTGGATGAAAGGAATGGTTATTGTGGAATTGCTGAACAATGAAAAAAGAGTAAATTCCACATCCTCTAGAGAGATAACAGTACTTTCGATTTCTCCAGAAAATGTAACGTTGCCAGAACTGAAGCCAAAGACTCCAGCAAAACATGATGGCCTGATACAAGAATAAAATGAAAAAATGGCTCTGCAGACACTGGCAATCTTTGGCATTGCTCGTTGGATTTTTTATTGGTTTGATGTTGTTTTTTGGTGGAATGACAATCGGACTTTAATTTAGAAGATAGTCATACTTTGAAACTTTTAACTCGTGCTTCCAATCTACTGATGTCTTCCAATTTGTCTTGGTGTGGACACATTCGTCAAGATATAAAAGGATGAAAAATTCTCATTGCGTGGTAATGGAGACAAAAAAATCCGGCACCGTATCATTCAGGCTGGATTCCGACGTAATTAAAAAACTGAAAAAGGAAGCCGCCCGGCAGGACGTCAGCCTCAACGTTCTTGCAAACAAGGTGTTCAAGCGGTATGTGGATTGGGGAATGTTCGAGTCCCAGGTCGGAATGGTGCCAGTCGCAAGGCCTATACTTGATGCGTTATTCAAAAAATTCAGCAATGACGAAATCATTGATCTGGCGGAAAAAGTCGGCAAGGGAATTGTCAGCGACATTGCAAAGTTCATGAAGGGTTCGATGGATCTGGATTCGTTCATGTCGTGGTTTGAGACTAGGATGAAGATGTCCAACTTTGAGATGAACCATTCAATGCAAAATGACACCCACACCTACATCATAAGGCATGATCTTGGACAAAACTGGTCGCTATACCACAAGACTGTCCTGGAGCTGATATTTCACAACATATTTCAAAAACCGATAAAAATTGAAATAAACGAACGCATGTTCGAGCTCAGTTTTTCTGCCTAGACTACTTGCACGGAGCCGCTCATCCACGGATGCAATGCGCAAAAATAGTCAAACGTCCCTTTCTGCTCAAACTTGTTTTCAAACGAGCCGCCTTTCATGATCATCCCGGAGTCAAACGTTCCGTCCTTGCTGGTGACTGTGTGGACTCCTGCGTCCTTGTTTTCCCACTTTACAGTGTCTCCGACATTCACCCGTATTATTCCGGGATGAAATGACTTGTTTGCCGTCTGCATTGTAGCACCATTTTCGATCTCACACGAAGTCGTCTCGACTATTTTCGACTCCTTGTCGGCAGTTTCAAGTAAATTGTGCATAAAGTGCCCAGATGTGTCTGCCGAAGTCTTGGTCACCTTTGCGCCGGTGTCTGGCTTTTCAAGACTTTGCAACTGATTTTTCTCCCACTCCCACATGTAGATTGGTTTTGTTCTGGCGACATCTACTCCGTCAACTGCGTTGCCTGGCGCGTCTGTCACATCAAAGTATGCCATGGTGCCCCTCTCCTCTGGAATCCCGTGTATGTGGAAAAGATAGCGTCCAGGTTCGGTCCACCTTGCCTCAAATATTGCGGCGTTTCCAGGCGAGACCTCCCACGTCTGGGCTTTGACAGGGGCATTCCCCAAAATCCCTGACTGGAACACGTCAAATATTGTCCCATGAATGTGGAATCCGAATGCCGGCATTGCGCCCATGTCTACATAGTATATCCGAACCAATTCTCCAGTCCTTACTGGTAATGGGCTGTTCCAGTACTGGTCAGCATACCCGTTGAAGAAAACATAGTCTGGGAACAGGGTCTCCTGATCCTGCAAGTCATACTCACCTTTTACTAGGACGTATTCTCTGGCGGGGGCTAGCTTTTCCTTTGGATCCACTATGAATGCCCCATAAAGGCCGTTTCTCACATGCTGTGATACCGGCATCACGTGGCAGTGATACATCAGCGCACCTGCAGGACCAGCGGTAAAGTCGTATGTGTACGTGCTCCCTGGTAACACTTCTTGAAATACGCCGTCGTTTGCTTCGTTATGATCCCCGTGCAAATGAATTGTATGCGGCAAATGACTTTCATTGATAAAATGTATTATGACCCTGTCTCCCTCTGTTGCCCTTAGTGTCGGGCCCGGAATCGTTCCATTAAACGTCCACGCCTCAACTCGTACGCCCGGCGCAATCTCAAGCGTCGTGTCCTGCGCTATTATGGTGTATTCCCGTGTAGTGGGGGAGTGGATAGAATCTTCGGCATAGATTTGGTTTGGTCTGTCCGATACAAGGAATAGTATTGTGAATCCTGCAACGCCTATGATGACTAGGGATACTATTATTGATGTTGTAATTCTATCCACGAATCATTATGGTTTCTAAATCTATTATTTTGGACGTTTACAATGCACACATGTGTGTACACTAGACTATTTTTACAGATACTTGTACCATCTCTGATTCCAGAATGTAGGCCTTAAACTCGTCGTACCTGTTTGAAAATATCACCCAGACGACAGGGTTTCCGACCATGAACTTTTTGTCAGTCAAGGAAGGAATTGCCTCTGAGTGAGGGTGCGAGTGAAATATTCCTATGACGTCGAGTTTTTTCTGCTCTGCCTCCTTGTATCCCTTGAGCAGCTCCTCGTTTGAAATTGTGAAATTGATCGGGGATTTTTCTATGTTTTCCGCAAGAAAGACATCCAGTACGGTGCATGTTTTGGGGTTCTCATTTCCAAACAAAAGCGCGCAAGACTCGTTTGGGAAATTACTTTGCGCGTGGTTTGCAAGAATTTCTCTTTGTTTTTTTGTAAGAACTATTTCCAAACTTATTCTACTATTACCTTTCCAGTCATCCAAGGATGGACTGCGCAATAATACGGGTACTCGCCGGCTGTCTCGAACTTGAATGAGAACGTTTTGCTTGGTGCTAGCAGGCTGCTGTCGAATGTTCCGTCAAAGGTTACGTCTTTGCCGCTGGTGACTGTGTGTGCTGCAGTGTCTGTGTTGGTCCACGTTACTGTGTTTCCTTCTGTTGCAGTTACTGTGTCTGGGTTGAAGCACTCGCTTGTCTTCTCGCATCCGGGACTTGATGCGCCGGCTGCGATTGAAACCATTATGTCGCCAGTCTCTGCCGGCTCGCCAGTCGGCTGTGTTTCGACCGTCTCTGGTGCTGACTGTTCTTGTGGAATTACTGGAGTTGTGGTCTGTGGCGTATCATCTGGGGTCTGCTCTGGAATGACCGAGTTTGGATCAACCGCTGTTGCGTTTTCTGCAAGTCTTGTTTCTGTCTCTGGTGCTGTCTCGCCAAGAACAAATGACGCAGTCATCCACGGATGCACAATACACATGTAGTCGTATGTGCCTGGCTTTAGGGCACTAGTATCCAACTTGAATGTGGAGCCTGCGTCAATCAAACTTGAATCAAACGTTGCTCCCGAGTCAGCTGAGCTGGTTACAGTATGTGCAACAGAATCATTGTTTGTCCAAACTATGGTGTTGCCGGTTGGCACCTGTGCCATGTCTGGGTCAAAGTCCGGGTTTCCCTGCGTTGACGAATCCTTTAGAATTGAAATTGCAAATGTTGGTGCGCTAGGAGCAGCTGGGGCGCCGCCCTCGGTTATCTCAAATGTCGCCGTCATCCACGGATGTACAATGCACATGTAGTCATACGTGCCAACCTTGAGCTTTGTAGTGTCGACAGTGAACGTGGCCCCTGCATTGATAAGACTTGAATCAAACGTTGCGCCCGCATCTGCTGCACTGGTTACAGTGTGCGCCACCGCATCGTTGTTTGTCCATTCTATGACATCTCCCATCGGCACCTGTGCCATGTCTGGGTCAAAGTCCGGGTTTCCCTGCGTTGATGAATCCTTTAGAATTGAAATCTTGAATACTGGTGCAGTCGATACTGGAACTTCGGGTTTCTTTTCCTCCTCTACTACTGGCGGCGGGACCAAATACTGTGACGGTCCGTACACTCCAAATCCGACATAGGCTGCAATCGCCGCACCTACTGCTAGTAGGAAGATTAACGACACTGCCTTTGCGTACTGGGGCATCTTCATGGTCACATATGCTATGACAATCGATGGCACCGCTATTATCAGCAAGACTCCTGCAAATGCTGGAATCGTAGTCACCGAGTTGAAATTAAGTGCCGCAAGTCCAAACGAAAAGGCGATTCCCAAAATCACCAAAGTGGTAGCCTTTGCTTTGTTGCTGGTTGATACTCCGCCTTCCAAAATTCCTGCAGACAAAAAGATCAAGCCGATGAAAAGTGTAAGTCCTGTCAATGCGTGCATTCCGTCTATAAACGTGTGAGCTATTCCTGAATACGCGATAGTAACACCTGTAATGCCTATGGCAGTAAGACCCATCCCTGGCATCATGAGGTCCCAATTACTCATTTGTGCTTGATGCCTAATGTGAGGTACTTATTCCTTTTGCACCGCT
>SCVO01000078.1 GCA_004322465.1 Candidatus Nitrosotenuis sp. | reverse complement strand
CTAAATTATACACGATTGGCAAAACTGCGAAGGGTTCGTAGCTCAGCCAGGTAGAGTACCGGACTTTTAATCCGGCTGTCCGGGGTCCGAATCCCCGCGAACCCGCCTCTACTTAGGTTCGTTTACTTGAAAACAGCGCCCGGTTTTTGTCACCGCATGCAACTTGGAGTCAGACTAGCGACTTTACTTTTTTTGAGAGCAATTCCAGGGAGGATGTTACTTCGTTGGTTCGTTTTGCCGTGCCTGTCTTGTACGAGTTTACCTTTGCCCTCCTGTTAGAGACCATCCTTTTTTGCTCAGAGATTCCTGCAGACCCCTGAGAGGTCCTGTTTTTCAGCGATGACTCGGCGTTGATCGACGTGATTATTTTTAGTATCTTCTTTGAATCGATTCCTTTTTCTTTGACGGACTTGTTGATTTCCGCCAGAGTTAGTTGCGAAAGAGATTTTTTTGACTCGTGTGCGGCATGCACCAGATTGCCTACAATCTTGTGAGTCGTCCTAAACGGCAACCCCTCGTTCACTAGCGCCTCTGCCACGTCAAGCGCAGTCAGGTATCCGGAATTTGCAACCTTTTTCATTTTTTCCTTGTTGACAGTAAGAGTTGCAAACATTGCATTTATCACAAGCAGCGCAGATATTGCAATTTTTGACGTGGACCATACGGATGGTTTGATTTCCTGCAGATCCCTCCCATATCCAGACGCCAGCCCCTTTACGGTAGACAGCACTGCCACCAGGTTTCCGATTACGCGCGCCGTCTTTCCGCGCGTCAGCTCCAGGATGTCTGGATTTTTTTTCTGCGGCATCACACTGGACGGGGACGAGAATTGATCAGACAGCTCGACAAATGAAAATTCCGAAGTTGACCATATTATCAAGTCCTCAGATATTCTGCTCAGATTCGTCATCAGAATGGTTACGGCGCTAACGTATTCTGCCACAACGTCGCGGCTGCTTGTTGCGTCAATAGAGTTTTCCACCAGTCCCTTAAAGCCGAGCATCCTTGCAGTGCTGTTTCTGTCAATCGGAATGCTTGTCCCGCCGACTGGCCCTGCCCCGAGCGGCGACTCGTTTATTCTACCATAAGTCACATAGAGCCTGTCCAGATCTCGAAACAGGGCATCAGAATACGCAAGCAAATAGTGCGAAAAAGTGCCAATCTGCGCCTGCTGGAGGTGCGTATAGAGAGGCATCGGGGTGCTTGTGTGCTTTTCTGAAAGCGTGACCAGCGTTTCAATTGTGTCCAGTATACATTTGCACAAGATGTTAATGTCGTCTCGAATCTTCATGCGGAGGTCGAGTGCCACCTGGTCATTGCGGGACCTGGCAGTGTGCATCTTGCCGCCAACCTTTACTCCTGTCTTTTTTATGACGAGCGCCTCAATTAGTTCGTGAATGTCCTCGGCGGAGGAATTGTTTTGAAACTTTTCTTTTTTTAGTTTTTCCAGAGCCTGAAGAATTTTTTTGATTTCTAATTTGGTGATGATTTTATTTTCATAAAGCATTATGGCGTGAGCTTGACTTCCAACGATATCGTAGAATGCGATTTCAGAATCGTCAGAAATTGATGAGACGTAGTCAAGCGTTTGCTTGCCAAGGTTTTGGTCCAGTCGTGACCGATACATCAAACTAGGGATTATAATGGTTATATATAGCATAGACGCTTTGTCGCATATGACACCAGATCTACAAGAGCTAAGAAGAAAAATTTTTGACGAATTGTCTGGAATTGTAGATCCGGAAATAAACACGTCGATTACAGACCTAGAGCTTGTAGACAATGTAGACATTGCAAACTCGGCAGTAAAGGTCGACCTGCACTTGACTAGTCCGTTTTGCCCAGCAGTGTTTGGTTTTAAGATTGCGCAGGATGTTCATGACCACCTTTTGAAACTTGATGGGATTAACGACGTAAAGGTAAACGTCTCAAATCATTTCATGGCAGAACAGATCAACAATCAGGTAAACAACAGCCCAAACCCAAAAAAGACCGCTTGATTATTTCTTAAACCCAAGCAGATAGCCGCGGAGCATCTGTATTCCCATTGCTGGATCAACTCCCTTTGGACACACTTGGCTGCAAGAGCCGGCAAAGTGGCAGCGCCAGATCCCGTGCGACTCGTCAATGATCTTCAGTCTCTCGTTTTTGCCCTTGTCTCGGTTATCAGCAACATATCGGTATGCCTGTGTAAGCGCCTGAGGTCCCAAAAACGAGGAATCAGTAGCCATCGTAGGGCATGCGGAATTGCACAGTCCGCATTTTATGCAGTTTGAAAATTGTATGTATTCTTCGACTTGCTCGGGGGTCTGCAGGAACTCTTTTGTGTTTGCAGTGACCTCGGACTCTTCGTTTATGATAAAGGGCTTCATTTTCTTATGGGTGCTAAACATCCCCTCAAGATCAACAACTAGGTCCCTAACTATAGGATAGTTGTTCATTGGTTCCACGGTGACAACGTCGGAGTTTAGTTCTGAAATTTTTGTAAAGCACGCAAGTCCTGGCCTTCCATTAATTTTCATTCCGCAGGAGCCGCATGAGGCCTGTCTGCAGGAGTATCTCACTGCAACGGAATGATCCATGTGCTTTTTCACATCCAGAATTGCATCCAGGACGGTGGTCCATCTTTCGTATGGCACCTTGAACTCTGCAAACTGGGATGCGGAATCGTGTTCAGGATTTGATTTTGCTATTCTTAGTGTCACTGTCTTTGATGAAGCCTCGGTTGGCGACTGCTCTTCTGCCATTTGCGGGTCAGCCATTTTATGTCATCCCCATGCTTGTCATCAATATAGTTCTTGAACCATATGCTATCAATATTGCCATCGCCGCAAGACACCCATAGGTCACTGCCTTTTCGTATGACCTGCCCTGCTTTAGCTCAATCAGAATGACGCGCAATCCGTTAAACCCGTGAACCGAGAGCAGCACCAAGATTAGTTCGAGCATTATCGCGTACGGGACAAACTTGTAGTTTGCAATCACGTTTTCGTACTGCAGCGAGTCCCCGTAGCTCATCATCGTTATCCTAAACAGGACGTGGACTGCAACTAGGACAACTGCGCCAAGGGCAGTCCCATAGTGAATCTTCATGATTATGCTTTCGCGCATTTTATTCACCAAACAATACGCTCAAGCCATACATCATTGCAAGAGCGGCTACTCCAATTGAGGCATAAATGCAAAGCTTGTTTTTCATGTTTTGCGAGTTCGGTATGTACGGATAGTCGGGTCTTGTCGGCTTGCCAACTCCAAATCCCCCATGTGCAAACATGAGTCGTATTCCGTTTGCAGTGTGAAACACGCACATTCCGATTACCAGTGTAAGTATTATGTGTCCTTGCGTTGTTTGTGTGAGTTGCAGCATCGAGTCCCAGACGGACTTGCCGTTCAGTATGGAACTTGTCTCATAGATGTGGCCGATAAGATATGCAAGCAGGCCAAGTCCGGTAATCCTCATCAGCCAGTATGAGACCCGCTCTATTCCATATCGGCCGGGATTTGCCATGCCCTTGATTCCTTCTCGGTTTTCGTTTCTTTTCATTCTAGTATTTTCTCTCCACCGGCTGGTATCGCGTTATGGTAACTGGATGCTTTTTCATGATTGGCTCCTTTGGATCATAGTAAGCAAGAGTGTGATGTAAAAAGTTCGCATCGTCCCTTTGTGGATAGTCAAGCCTTGCGTGTGATCCACGGGATTCGCGTCTGTTAATTGCCCCAACCAGTACGACTTCTGCAACTCGGAACATTGAATCAAGCTCCATAACGTTTGTAAAGTTTGTGTTGTATTCCTTCGCTTTGTCATCCACATGTCTCCAGGTTTTAGATTTTAGCTCGCGTAGTTTCTTGAGTCCGTCGACTAGGTCGGATTCTGTTTTAAACACGTATGCCTTGTCGTTCATGATATCGGTCAACTCTTGTCGTACCTCGTATGGGTTGTATTCTCCCTGGCCGCGGAAGACGCCGTCGTAGATTCTTTTTTCTTCCAAGACAACCAGATGATGAGGAAATGGTGATGACTGTTTTCCGCTCATTGCGTGCCTTGCGGCAAGCGCGCCCGTGATTTTGCCCCAAACGATGCACTCGGACGTAGAGTTTGCGCCTAGCCTGTTTGCACCATGGACACTGTTGCACGCAGCCTCGCCTGCGGCCCAGACGCCCTTTAGCTCAGTTGCCCCGTCAATGTTGGTGTGTATTCCACCCATCATGTAATGGCATACGGGCCTGATGTCGAGCATTTCTTGTGCAGGATCAATTCCTGAGAATTTGATTGATATTTCCCGAATCGCTCCGAGCTTTTCTTTGATGACTTCGTCTCCCAAATGTCTCAAGTCTAATTTCATGCATTCAACTCCGCTTTCATGCATAAAGCCGCGCCCCTCCCTAATTTCCGTCATAATAGATCTGGAGACAATATCCCGTGGGGACAGTTCCATCTTTCCGGCAGCGTATCTTTTCATGAATCTCTCCCCGTCTTTATTGATAAGATATCCTCCCTCTCCCCTAGCTGCCTCTGTGATCAAAATGCCAGACGGTAAAATTCCCGTAGGATGGAATTGGACGAATTCCATGTCTTTTAGCGCCAATCCGGCACGGTATGCCATGTCAAGGCCGTCAGGAGTGGACGAATAAGCATATGTTGCAAAACTGTACAGTCTTCCAGCACCGCCGGATGCGATGATTAGAGATTTTGCTTTTATCTGGTAAAATGTCCCGCTTGAGATTTGTATTGCAGTTATTCCCATGAACTGCTGTCCGTCATGGATTATGCTTGTGACAAACCACTCGTTTAGAAATTCAATGTTATCAAATTTTTGGCACGTATCATACAATGTCTGCATCAAGAAGAATCCAACCTTGTCCGACGCAAACGTGGCACGGGGAAAACTATAACCGCCAAACGGCCTTTGTGCGATTTTTCCGTCCTTTCTTCTTGACCATGGCATTCCCCAGTGTTCCAATTGGTAGATCTCCCTCGGCATTTCCTTGCAGAGCAGTTCTGCGACATCTTGGTCTGCCAAAAAGTCGCTTCCCTTTACGGTATCATAGATGTGCGACTCTATGTTATCCCCCTCATCCTCAAAGAGAACCGCTGCAGTGCCTCCCTCAGCAGAGACAGAATGAGAGCGCATGACTTGAACTTTTGAGATGACTCCAATCTTTATTGACGGACTTGTCTTTGCAGCCTCGATTGCGGCACGCAGGCCCGCAAGACCAGATCCTACAATTATCAGATCATACTCAATAGAATCCACCATTTTCTATCATCAACTGCTGAAAATCCGATAAATATGTGTTGTAAATTCGACTTGTGAGGAATCTTCCGCAATGATTATATTTATCGCTAGCGATATCGCTAGTGATGGTAGCTGAGTGGTTTCAGAGGGTTGGAAGTTCCATACCGAGAGGATTCTCAAGATATTTCATTTTGGAATTGCTGACAACAAAACCGTACACCGGCAAGGAAATCATTGACGCTGCAACTCAGCAAAGCGACGGAAAATGGAAGCCGTCACCAGGTCTGATTTATCCGCTGCTCGGAAGACTCTTGGATGAGGGCCTAATCGAGGAGGCAAAGGATGGCAAATACCAGATAACAAAAAAGGGAAAAGATACTTCGGATGATTTGCAGACGGTCAACAAGATAATAAAAAACCAGCTTGACGTGCTGCTGAGAATTGGAAACGTCGGGCGATTTGCAACAATGGACGTACTTGAGAGAATGAGCATGATGGGCTCAAGCCTTAGTTCAAACTTTATCAAAATGACAAAGGAGGAGACCCAGAAATACAGAAAATTCTTGGAGTCAGAGCTCAAAAAGCTGGACGAAAAAGAAGGCAGTCAAGGCAAGGACATCAAGATAGACTAGATTCGGTTTTTAAAAATTCAGTTAGAGGCAACCATTCCGCGATCTCTTAGCAGTTCTGCAGTGTACGTGGATACACAAGCTGGTGCGCCAGTTGCCGAGCGTATGACCAACTCAAATCCTTCCCTACACACTACTTGAGAGTGCGATTTTAGCAGCTTTAGTGGGGCAGGCACATGCTTTGCTGGCGGTTGTGCCTTTACCTCGACAATTTGTTTTCCAGTCACTGCTATTGCATCATGGAAGACGTTTGTCCTGCTGTTCTTTTTTGCGTCAAGTGTCTTGACAATTATGTCCGAAGTATCAATCGGCTTTGTAACTCTAAATATCATATCAACGGCTGTTCTGTACGAATCTATTTCGGATGTCTTTACCATCACGTCCTTGAGGTATCCATTAGGATCTGTTACGGTGATTGTTTTTGAGACATCGGAGTCTTGCGAAAGCGGTGATTTCAAAAGTGCGACAAAGTTCTGGTCAAAGGATATTGTAGATAGAATGTTTACGTGCGCATCATCGGCATAATCACCAATAGAAAGTGAGGCAGTTTTCAGAAATTCGCCGCCGCTGTTCTCAAAGACTACAAGTTGTACCTTGACTACCTCGCCAGTTCTAACTTTTGTAGTTGGCAGGGTCTGGGTTAGTTCGTCAACGTTAAACGATCTTCCGTTGATGGTAAATCCGTTTTCGACAATTTGTTTTCCCTCGTATGTAACTCCCATTGTTGGCGCTTCGCAGTCTCTTCTGCATCCAGTATCTGCAGATGCGTTTACGGCAAGCAGTGAAACCGAGGACAGAACAGTAACGGCAATCAGTAACTGAAATAGCGCCCTTGTCATATTTTTAGCCCAGCACAGAGATAATTAAAGCCTATGTGGTTTATCAGGATTAATTTAAAAAATAAAATCGGACAACGCAGAGATTAGGCTAGAGTCTTGGTCTTTAAAAATAAAAGAAAGTGGTTTAAAGTGCTTTTTTAGCTAGAAGCTACCATTTCCCAGTTTCTCAATGTTTCTGCAGTGAACGGATACACACAAGCTGGTGCGCCAGTTGAGCGTATCACTAGCTCAAATCCGTCTCGGCATTGAACATTTTCAGGTGCAACTCCTGCCGCTACTTGTTTTAGTGGGGCAAGCACATGCTTTGCTGGTTGAGAAATTTTCTCGATTATTGGGCTTCCGTATGCCTTTATGGCATCGAGGAAGACGTTGCTTCTTGAGCTATGATCAGCATCCCAAGATTCAACAATAACTGCAGATGTATCAAATGGTTTCATGATTGTAAATGAAAATTCCAGTGATGTGTTGAACTCATCTAGCGCTGTTGCTGTTACTGTAGCTCCCTTTATGAGATTAGCATTATCTGTAACGCTTACTGTTTGTGTTCCTTCAAAGTCTTGGTTAAAGGATATGGTTGCCTTGTCTGAATGATGCTTGTCATCCTGATAGTCAGATATTGCAAGGGAAACATGCCTTAGTCCGCGGACACCGTCATTTTCATAGACCAGCAGTTTTGCTTTTACTGTGTTTCCAGTCGAAAATGACTGTGTCGGTATTGTTTGAAGGTGTTGTTCTACATTAACAGAATAGCCGCCAAGAGTAAGTCCATTCGTGACTACTTGTTGTCCATTGTCTAAAACTCCCATTGTTGGAGCTTCACAATCTCTACTGCAATTTGCATTTTCAGCAAATGAGTTTACTGCGAATAATGAGACTGAAGATAGTACGACTGCTGCAATTAGTACTTGAAGTAATACCTTTGTCATTAAATTTCAGTCAAGTCCAGACATAATTAAATCCTATGTAGGACTTGTCACAGTTTTCGGTTTAATCGTCAAAGATATGGATCGGATAAAGCTAATCATAAATAATTAAAGTCATCATAATTTTTGATGAAAAACCTGAGGAAAATGATCAGTGATTCTTCAAAGCCTCTGGTTATTCCCGGCGTGTACGATGCAATAGGCGCCAAAATTGCGCAAAAAGCTGGTTTTGAGGCAATGTTTCAAACTGGTTATGGAACATCTGCGACTTTGTTCGGCATGCCAGATTACGGCTTCATTGGTTCGACTGAAACGATCGAAAACGCTCGCAGAATTTGCAGAGCGGTTTCGGTTCCAGTGATTGTCGATTCGGATACTGGGTATGGTAACGCGCTAAGTGTTTGGAAGCTTGTAAACGAGTTAGAGTCTGCCGGAGCAGCTGGGATTTTCTTAGAGGACCAGAGATGGCCGAAAAGATGCGGGCATATGAGCGGAAAGGAGGTAATAGAAAAAGAAGAATATGCAGAAAAACTACAAGCTGCGCTTGACGCCAGGAAAAGCAAAGACTTCATCATAGTTGCGCGCACAGACGCCAGGGCAACAAGAGGACTTGACGATGCCATAGAACGCGGCAAATATTACAGGAAAATTGGCGCGGATGTGATTTTTGTAGAGGCGCCAAAGTCGGTTGACGAGATGAAAAAGATAGGCAAGTCGATCAACGCCCCCCTTGTGGCAAACATGATTGAGGGAGGCGCAACTCCGGTCATACCGTCTGCCACTCTGCACAAGATGGGCTTTAGAATAATTTTGTACCCACTCTCAGTTCTTTTCGCAAATGCGTTTGCGTCAATTCAGATCCTAAAAGAGCTAAAAAAGTCAGGCACCACGGCAAAATTAAAGAAAAACGTGGTCAATTTCGACGAGTTCAACGACTTGGTGGATTTGTCAAAGTTTAGGAATCTTGAAAATCGTTACAAGAGAAAATCATAAAATAAAAAAGTTCAAGTAAAGAGCTATTAAGAAGGGTTTCTCTTTACTTCGATCTCTATTGTCGATACGTTTCTTGTCTTGCCATCTTGTGATTCGAGTTGCTCAGAACCGATCTTTATTTCGCCGATTGAATACCCAGCATTTTCTGTCTTGCGTGAGATGATTTGTGAAACATCCACTGCACGACCGATTGTGAGTCCTCTGGCTTTGATTCGCACTGATGGCAAGTTTGCCAATTGGATGAGCGTAGAAGTAACATACGCCATCAAAGGTTTCTTACCAATGAAGATTACGTCTCTGTTTTCGGTTGACATGCAATGATGACTATATATGGATAATTTAAAGCTAAAATGAAAAAGTTACGCATTACAAAATTTCTTATTAACTAGATAGCCATTCAGAATCAAAATGATAAGCCCTGAGCAGGTTGAAAGTATCATGCATTCAGATTCTAAAGAAGAGAAAATCAAAATCCTCGAATGGGCATGCAAATGCGACGATTCTGCCATACTAAATACGATAATTTCGGCGCTGGATGACGGCGACATTCAGGTTAGAGGAGAGGCTTTTAGCTCACTAGTACTAAATGAAAACGACATATCAGATATTTTGATACAAAATCTAAACAGCCAAAGCAAGAACGTGAGGGGTTTTTCTTTGCTTGTCCTTGCAAACAGAAATGATAGAAAGGCGATTCCAAGGATGATTGACTCTACATCAGATGAGAGTGCGACGGTGAGGTCTTGCGCGGTTGGGGCACTAGGGCATCTAAAGGCAGCAGAGGCAATTCATGCGATCCAAAAATGCATGGAGGACTCTAATCCAGAGGTGAGAAAAAGCGCCATAAAGGCAGCAATAGACATCGGGGATCACACTGCTTTTGAAAAGATAGACGAGTCTTCCAAAGAAGATCCAGAAATTAGAAATTTGTCGGATTATGCCAAAAGTAAGTTATAGATGGACCGGGAGGGATTTGAACCCTCGATCTCACCCATGCCAAGGGCGTATCCTACCAGTCTAGACGACCGGCCCAT
>SCVO01000077.1 GCA_004322465.1 Candidatus Nitrosotenuis sp. | reverse complement strand
TCATGAGAAGGCAGAGATTGTCAACATCCAAAGAAGAATGACTGACATGTCACTGGATGGGGCTCAAGTACAGATAAACCAAAAAGAGCAAATAGAACAATCTGCAGTTTCATACCTTGTGACCAACAATGGCAAACAAGTCGAGGCTCACACAACGCCTTCTTACCAAACAAACGAAGTAAAAGCCGAAGCACCTAATCCTGATCAGATAAACGTGCAAGTAAGCCAAGCTTCGGGACAACATCAGGTAGAGCCCCTTGGCGCATCTGCCAGTATCCCTCCGGCCGAATCGAATAGAGAGGAATCCTGGCGGTCACCAATAGGTCAGAATGCTGATAATCCTACCGCACCTGCAAAACCAAACACCGACAAAAGCCGGACTGATTGGTTTGCAAGCATGGAAGCAACATAGAGAAGGCACTGCTCTTTTTTTCTAATTTCTAACGTTTACAAATAACCAAGTAAAACCAGAATCGTGGAACCTGCAAAGTTTTCCATTGGTCTTGGAAACAACGATGCAAAAATCAGGTCCGATGCATCAAAGGATTATGTTGAGTTTTGGGCAAGTCAGGCAAAGCGCCTTTCGTGGTTTAAGGCGTGGGACACAACCCTGGAATGGAATCCTCCATTTGCCCGCTGGTTTGTTGGGGGCAAGATAAACGCCTCCTACAACGCGCTTGACATTCACCAAAACCAAAAGGACAAGCCTGCCATACTGTGGGAGGGCGAAAACGAGGAAAGACACACAATCACATATGGGGAACTCTTTTCTGACGTTCAAAAAGTATCAAACGGGCTAAAATCACTTGGCGTCGAAAAAGGCGACAGGGTCACAATCTACCTTCCGATGGTGCCTGAGATAATGGTGGCAATGCTTGCGTGTGCCAGAATTGGCGCAATACACACCGTGATATTTTCAGGCTTTAGCGCAGCGTCCGTACACGACAGGGTCGTAGACTCGCAATCAAAAATAATCATAACTGCAGACGGCGGATACCGGCGCGGAGTAATTGTAAAACTAAAAGAGGTGGTTGACGCCGCAATTGAAAACCTCGATTTTGTGCAAAATGTAATTGTGCTGAGGCGAACAAAGATCCCAATATCGCAAAACAAAAAGGATCTGTTCTGGGAGGACATTGTAAGGGACTCGCCTGATGTCTGCGGCGCGGAACCGCTGGAAAGCACGCACCCACTGTATATCCTGTATACGTCTGGCACGACAGGCAAGCCGAAGGGAGTACTCCATGACACTGGGGGGTATCTGACCCACCTTCATTCTACCTTTAGGTGGGCGTTTGACATAAAAGACTCCGACGTGTATTTCTGCACTGCTGATATTGGATGGGTCACGGGACACAGCTACGTGGCATATGGCCCGTTGCTATGTGGCGCAACACAGGTGATGTATGAGGGGGCACCCGACTATCCGTCCCAGTCCAGAATGTGGGACATTCTTCAACGATACAAAGTCACAATATTCTACACTACGCCAACGGCGCTCAGAATGTTCATGAAATACGGCGACGCAATCCCAAATTCGTTTGACCTGTCCTCGCTTCGACTGTTGGGAACCGTCGGCGAGCCAATAAATCCCGAGGTGTGGAAGTGGTACTTTAGAACAATAGGGAAAGACAAGTGTCCGATAATTGATACCTGGTGGCAAACCGAAACTGGTGGCATGATGCTAAGCCCACTGCCTGGCCTTGAAACAATTCCGCTAAAGCCTGGCTCTGCAACATTTCCCATACCTGGAGTTGATATCGCAGTAGTTGATGATGCTGGAAAGGAAACACTCCCTGACACAAAGGGGTACCTTGTAATTAGAAAACCATGGCCTGGAATGCTCTTGACCTTGTGGGGCGATGACGAAAAGTACAAGTCAGTTTACTGGTCAAAATACTCCGGCTTTTACTACACTGGGGATTATGCGATAAAAGACGGCGACGGATACTTTTGGCTGCTTGGCCGCGCGGACGACATACTGAAAATTGCAGGACACAGAATAGGCACTGCCGAACTTGAAAGCAGCCTCGTGTCGCACCGTGGGGTGGCGGAGGCAGCAGTGTGTGGAATTCCGCACGAAATTAAAGGCGAGGCAATAATTGCGTTTTTGGTGCTAAAGGAAGGAATCAAAGTTTCGGAGACGCTTCAAAATGAAGTCATGTCTAAGGTAAGGTCCGACGTTGGGGCAATTGCGACTCCTCAGCAAATCTATTTTGTATCAAAGCTGCCAAAAACAAGAAGCGGCAAAATAATGAGGAGGCTACTGAGGGCAATTGCAAGCAACGAAAAAATTGGCGATGTCAGTACACTTGAGGACGGCGCCGCGGTAAGTGAAATTCAGGCTGCGTTTGACGACATAAAAAATCAGATCTCATGAACTCCGACCTAAAACCCGAGAGAAAAAATCCTGCAAAATAGCCTTCAGTTAGTGGGTCTACTTTGATTTGGTATTGATTGCGGCTTTAATTTGGTCTAGACTGGTCCTTGAATCTGTCTTGGCTTTTTTCAATGCAATCTTGTAGTCTAGTCTTGCCTTGTCGATCGCTGTCTTGGAGTCTGCGTTGATCTTGTCAGTTGGTATTCCTTTTGAGATTGCGCTTTTTGCGTCTGCCTGTGATTTGTCAATTGCCGCCTTGAAGTCGGATCTGGCTTTTTCTATTGCTAACTGGTATGTGGTCATGATTGACTTTACATCCATCTTTGTAGGCACAGATTCTGCAAATGCGTGACTAAACGGTGCAGAAAAAAGCATTGCAAACAAGACCAATGATGCTATTGCTATTATCTTCAATTCGTAAATTCTCTAAAACGGCAATTAAAAAATTTTGCGTAACAATCGTTCTATGAGATATCTTGGCAACACACATGTGTTTTAATGCATTTTTTGTGTCTAGGTGGACATCTAGGCTCTGATGATTCTAGTTTAGGGCCTGTTTTGCGCTTTTGAGATCATCCGCCGATTCCGCATTTTTGTAACCTCTAGTGGATTTTGCAGTATTTGGTTCTAGAGCACTTTTGCTGTCCCGACTGGTTCCTGTGGCACTTGTATCATCTTTTGATACTCAAAAAAGGTAGATGACATTCTTGTCGTCTATCACGACTGCCGGATGTGTTTTTATCCCTGCGTGAGCCATGCTTTCAATCACTGTTTTTTTGATGGCTTTTCGTCTTTTGCGCTCTTTGTTTTGTGGCTCAGAGCCCTCAGGCCCTCGCCAATAACTACGCTCAGTACCGATGAGTAGCTCCAACTTTTGTTTGATTTCATAATAAAATCAACTTGTAACTGACGGATTTTTTCATCAAATTCTTTATCAAGCGTAATAGTTATTCGTTTTTTTACCATCTTCCAAAATTTTGCTGCAATTTACTTATTTAACATGTAAACTTCGACGTATCGAAGTTCAATTGATTGTCTGATTTTGACTCTGAATATTTGAATAACATTTGAAAATGTAAATATCCCGTAGGCGTAAAGTTGTGTGTGCTAAATGATCAACTCCTATCTATTGTATGCTGATTTTATGTTAAACGCGTATGTCGGACAATAATCTCAAAGCATTAGTTGCAATTTCCATTGAAGTTGTTCTGATGCGAATTAACGGGCCGCAATACTTCTCAGTGCTTTCAAGACTGGAAAGAGACTATAACTGTAAAATCACTGACTGTTTTGACCATCCCGAATACCTAAAAAACACACTGAAGGACGTTTATGAAAATTCTTATGGTAAAATAATAGATGATTTGGAAAATGAACTGGGAGAAATGACATCCGAAAAAGAAGTCCAAGATTTCCTAAATGTGCTAAGGGGTTAAAGACTACTCTTAAAAATAAGGACAATCCATGGCAAGGACATGAAAGTGTTTTCTACTGAACAGTCTGACTATGTTAGACCGTATCTTGGCAAGGTGAGCAGTTTTGTGGGTAAGCGATCGAATTTTGGGGTGATCTGGGAATTGCGCAATAACAGCAAAATGAGATTTAACGAATTGTTGGCGTCTCTTGCCGGAATTTCGCCGTCCACCCTCTCATCTACCTTGAAAAGCTTGGAAAGTGATGGCTTGATAACGAGTACCAGATATGGGAAGACTCCCCCATTCAAAGTGGAATATCGCATAACTAGAAAGGGAATCGACCTAATAGTTGCAAGCTCCCCGCTGATCAAGTGGGCGATGAAAAAAGAAATCGTCTTTAGCGCTAACTAATGACTGATTTTTATCGTATGATCTGTGATTGACCTCCTATACACAAATAAAACTGAAAACCTGATTTGGCGACTTTAAAAAACTTGCTAATCATTTGCTCAGTAACAAAGTTAATCGATCGTTATATTTCAAAATGACATCCCGTAACAAGGAGGTGTTGAATTGAAATTACGGCGCTCCAAATCCCAACCGCAGAACGAGGACAAACAAAGCTCTTCTAAGAATACTGAAGACGTCCTCACATAGTTCTGGTGATCATGTCAAGTGATGTGATATGAATCAAACTCAAGTCACTTGATTTTTAATTATTTTTATCAATGAAGTACAACGATTTCTTTGTTGTTGGATTTGAAAATACGTTCTACGTCATCTGGCATGGATGGTATTGGGTTTGCACATTTGCCGCATTTTGGCAAAATGATTTCTGCGTCATAATCTACTTCGCCTATGTACCTATCACATTTACTGCAGCTGATGACCCTTTTGTCGTAAATGTTCATATCAGCAGTCTTCCCCCTGCATTTCAGAACTGTATATCTTGCACAGGTCGTCAATTAATCTGAAATCATTTTTATCATTATTTTTGTTCGTAACAACTAGGGCCGTGTTGCCTAGGCCGATTGGACGATAGATGAATCTTAATTTCTCGCGCTTGATCATGCAAAAACTCACCGTCCCAAGATCCTCATCAAAATCGCGCTGCATGGAGCTCTGGAGTGCAATCTGCATAAACAAAATCTCTTTTTTTTCTTTTGAAATACGGAGATCCTTTCTACTCCACGCGTCCAATATTCTGCCGTTTTTGTTGATAATTCCGAACAGTTCTATTCCTGCAGTCGCCATCATCTTTTGAAGCCTTTCTGTATTGCACATCATCTCAATAGATGACATGCCTGTATCCTGCAAGTTTGTTTAATAAGATAGATCATCGATTATACGAAAACATGTTTAGTTTTTCTGTTGAAAACTGGATGAACATAACGTAAATATCTAAAATTCACACGTGGATTGACTCATCCGCTGGACGGACCAAGGAACACGGGCTAAAAGTTTCAGGGTGCAACTATTTTTTAAATTTTAGATACGACGTGTTTGAAATCCAATTGACAAAACCGCAAGTAACAATCCACAAATTTGACATTACCAGAAAAACAAATTAAGCAAGATTCTGTTTATCATGGATCGCTTTCACAGTTCTGATATTTTTTGTCATCATTTCATCTAGTATCTGAAGTATTTTCTTAATATCAAAAGGCTTGTACACGATAGCGTGAGCGCATAGATTTTGCAATCTGTCCTCTGTCTCTACCGTAAGATCTGCCGTGATCATGATTACTGTAGCATTAGGATTTATTTTTCGAATATTTTCAAGCGCGTAAAACCCGTCATGTGGTTTGGGCATCATGACGTCCAAAAAAACTACGTTTGGTCGCAGTTTTTCATACATCTTTACGGCGTCTTTTCCAGTGTATCCGGTTCCTACCACTCTTATTCCATTAAACTCAAGAATGTCAGTAAAAGTTACAACCGTGTTATAGTCATCATCAACAATGATTGCAGTCAGGCCAGCACCTTTCATCTTATTTCGTGCACACTGTTTTGTCCATTGTCACTCCATCATACAGCTGAGAAACTGCACCAATATCACATTCGGAAATGTATGGGACTTGCATGCTTATGGTAGGTGCCATAAGATCTTCAGGCGCTGTCGAATGGCCAAGACCAAGGGCATGGCCAAACTCATGCCTTACTATTGCCTCAAGTCCATCATCAGAAAGACTGCCTGCGTCATAAATGACAATCTGTGACTTGAGGATTTCATTTCCGTCAACTGTTGACTTTGTAAATCCTGAATAGCCGTCCTGGTCTTTTAGCGCGGATAGTTTTATGACTATATTTCCTACTTCAGATTCGGATTCGATTATTTTGAATTTGGTCGGTATCACGTATTTGGTTTTCATCGCCGAGGATTCCTCCAATGCTCCCTTCCAACCGACAAAGTAAGTTGAGCTGGTGCCTAGTCCCTTGTGGGTGATAGAGTCATCCATGCTTAACGTGTCCGTTGAAAGAATGGCATCTTTAATCGACTTTATTTTATGCTCACCGACCATGCCTGAATTCATAATATTCACAACCAGTGTGGACTCTGCATCGATCTTCCAAAATTTCCACGTGTCTACCGTATCGCCCCTGAGATTTTCAACCATGTATCTTGTCTTGAATGGCTCTGCATCATCTGACTTTAGGTTAATTGCGATGACTGATCCGCACGCAATGATTGCGAATGCGGTTATGCAATAAATCGTTTTTAACTTGATTCGGTTTCTTGATGTTTTTGTGCTTGACTCTGATGCGATTTTTGCAGCCAGTGCATATGATACGACATTTCTCTGGTTTTCGAGTATCTCTATTTTATTTTTCATTATCTTGGTTAGATGTGCAAATATGATCTTTTGCTGCTCAAGATCTATTATTTTCTCCTGTTCCAAATTTAATATCTCACCAATTTGCCAGATCCTGAAAAGATCATATGTACAAATTTATGTGAATTCCCAAATGGCACCGTCATTGAGGATTTGTTTATTGCGTTATCATGTATTGGTTTTTTGCAGCCTATGTTTTTTTTATTGCCAAAAAACTCCACAGATTATAATGTTCATTCAAAACATAACAGCAGTCACTTGTCTAAAATGGACAGACAAAACTTTATAACTTGCAACAGTTTTCTTCACAAAAAAATGCTAAACTATGCATATCGTCGTTTTATATCTTCATACTGTATTACCATCTTATCATATTTAGAAAATAATGGGAACTATTCCAACTTCGATTCATCGAAGTTGGTAGGTTATTAACTAATTTTCTTATACTTGACAGGTTGATAAGTGCAATCATAATTGATGATGACCGTGATACCGTCGAGGTTTTTGTTGATTATATGAAAATATTAAACGTGAATGTTCTGGCAAAGGGTTACTGTGGAAAAGATGCAGTAGAACTTTATGAAAAATATAAACCCGATTTAGTGTTTTTGGATCTCATGATGGAAGATTACGACGGATTTTACGCGCTTGAAAAGATAAGAAAAATCAACCCAGACGCAAAGGTGATAATTGTGACAGCGGACTTGAGACGCGACAGCGAGCAAAAACTATCTGAACTGAATCCAACTAAAGTGCTTTTCAAGCCGTTTGCCCCAGAACTGCTTGAAGAAATAGTAGAGACGTACCGGAACACTTGAAAGGTTTTTAGCAAAATTTTGAGGTGGACAGATTCATTTTTGATTGCTGAAACTGTAAAGTCTTAATTGGTATCATTACATCCTGCTGCCGAATATTGCTGATTATGCTTTGTGAGAATTTGGATTAATTCATCCGCTGGGCGGGTCAAGGAACGCGGGCTAAAAGTTTCACAGTATGGCTATTTTTTTAGATTAGTGTGTTTGTATCAAAATCAACTTCAACTAGACATGTGAAAAATCTTTTCTGACTTTATTTTCAAAATAATTCGCTTTTCTCCTGGCGCTTTGAATGGATACTTGTCTACTCCTAGGTATTTCTTTGCAAGCTTGTCTGCATGCTCATCAGCACCGTTCGTAGTTTGTTCTACTACCCTTCCCCTAATGCTAACTGTGTTGTACGGGTTGGTTTGATCAACTACTGATAATGCCACTCGTGGATCTCGTTCAAAGTTTTTTTGCTTTGTTCGTCCTTCTGCAGTATTGACTAGAAAGAATTGACCGTCATAATCAATCCAAACTGGGGTTATCTGTGGAGCGCCATCGTTCATTAGCGATGCTATGAATGCAAAATTCTTTCCTTTGAAGAGACTAATTGCCGAATCTGTAAGATCTCTGCTGATTTGCACAAATAGACTAAAACTCCATAATTCTTAAATCGTGCTACAAATTGTTACTGAATCTAATACAAATTTGGATTAATTCATCCATTGTTCTAGTGTGTGACTACGTTTCTCCGTGGTCTTTTGCAGTCTGCTCAGTGACGATTCCAGTCTTTCTTTTGAAAAACTACGCTCCTCAGAGAGATACCTGACTATCTCTGAATAATTTACAGTGTCAAACTTGATCTCTGATACGTCGGCTACCTTGGGGTTGAGGAAAATATTTCTGATTTCTGAATAGTCTATCTGTGAGAGTTTTTCCTGAATCTGTGGAATATCTTCCAGTTTTCCATGCTCCTTTATCATCTTGAGAGCAGTCTTTGGTCCAATCCTGTCAAACCCGTCTGGATTAAAGTCGGTTCCAATCAGTATTCCAATGTCTACGAGCTGCTCCTTTGTCACTCCTAGTTCGTCTAGAACTTTTTGCGTTTCAATTAACTCTGGCTCTATCTCGATGTATGTATTGCGATTTGGGATTTTACGTCTTCCACTATTTGTAAAATTCCTGACGAGCCTTTTTGTCCCAAACAATAACGAATCGTAATCTTGGCTTGCGGCTGCATACGCAAGACCTGTCTTTGTTAGATGCGCAGCTGTCGCCTCTCCTTCTGATGGTGCCTGAATGTATGGTATGCCAAATAATTCCAAGAGGTGCTTTGCGTCATCAACCATGCCGTCCTGCATCGCAGTGGTCTGCTGGGCAAACTTTCTCATGTCTTCCAGATTCCTTTCGGCTGCGGCTCTTTCGTATTTTACTGTGGCGTCTTTTTTGATCTGTTTTCTGCGCGCAATCTCGGCTGACTTGAGCGATGGTGACTTGCCGTCAAAGACATAAACCGGTTTTATCCCAAGCGACAGAAAGTTGATGTTTCTGTAGAATAATCCGCTCAGGTGGCTCGTAATTCTTCCATGCGAATCCGACAGTGACGTGCCGTCGGGTCCCCTAATTATTGCCAAAAACTGGTACATCGTATTGTATGCGTCAACTGCGATTACCTTTGACGAAAACGCCTCGAGTCTTGTTTTTTCTTTTACCAAAAGTCCCTTTAGATCTAAGCCCATTGTTATGTCTGAGCAAATCTTGTTTTTGTATCTACTGCTGATTTGCTATATTAGGGGCAATCTGGGTTGTATGATAAGTGCCAGGTTAGCCAAGTGGTACGGCGGCCGCCTCGAGATCACTCAACAGGATAGCGGCTGTGCATCCGCACACAGGGGTTCGAATCCCTTACCTGGCGCCTAGATTTTTTCTTTAAATAGTTTGAACCTGGTTTTTACAAATTTTCTATGAAATATTATGTCGTTTTAGGAAACAAATTGTGAGTTCCGTCTGATGTCACACGATGTTTGGAACCTCCATCTATTATTTTCAAGCTGTTTAGCCAGTGGAGCGGTCTGAGGTTTGATGTTGCATTCGTTTCTATGGGTGCTTCTTTTATGTGGTCTATTACCCATCCGTACTCTGAATCTTTATTCTTGTAATCGCTTCTAAAGATCCAAGCTCCGTACTCGTCTTTTCTCCATAATGTAGGATCATTAGCTCCAATTACTGATGCCTTTGCCCAGACTTGCCAAATGACTTCCTCAGTGTATTTCATTACGTTTCTTTTACAATTTTTTAATAAAACTCGTGCGTAGAAATCTTATGAACCGATGTGCTATAATCACATGTCATGCCTGTTAGCCCGATACGGTGTGGCACAAAGATGATTCGTATGGTAAACTGTTCTGTAATTCCGTCGCTGGTCTGAGCTAAGCACGCCGTAAATACTTTTGACGTGTAATTGTGCCCATGATGAAGGAGTACATAATTGCGATAATAGGATTATCGACTCTTTTGCTGGCAGCGGTTGCGGCATATGGTGTGACAACTGTGAGCACGGAAATGCAAGACAATAAACCTGCACCTGTGACAATGCCGGACTACTCTGACGAACTGTCTGCATTGAGTATGCAGGTTGCACAAATAAAAAGCGACGTTGCCTCGCTGAACACAATAAAAACTGACATTTACAAAATTCAAGAGAAACTAGTTGATCTTGAAAAACAAAACACACAGCAAGTGCAGCAGCCTCAGACAATCCAACAGTCCAGATTGCTAATCGATCTTGACAAATACGAGTATCTGCCAGGCGAAACGGTCAAGATAATTGTCACTGGAGCTGAGCCACAAAAAATGGCACAAGTGCAGTTTTTGGATGATGGCTTTATTCTGCTTAACAACGAAGCCTGGTCTGACTCAACTGGAACCATAATGTATGGACTAAAACTTTCTAGCGCATTGCCTGCTGGAACATATGAGATTCGACTAGTCGCCGACGCCGTCACAGAATCCCAACAAATCAGGATTCGCGCACCTAGCAGCACTGATACTTCAAACACTGCGTCGACCTCGTTCACAGTACAGACTGGAAAATCCATCTATCGCAATGGCGAGATTATTGACGTCTCCGGGATAGGAAAACCAAATACTTCGGTGGTTGCAACTCTAACTAGTCCTGCAGGCAAAGTCTACACTGCTAACACCAGTACCCAATCTGATGGAACTTATGTTTTGTTTTATTCGCCGTCGCAACCATATGACCATGGAAAGTGGTATGTCACTGCAAGCAATGAGGCAAAAACCGTGATTGTCTATCTGATCATACAATAAGCAGCAGTAATCTTTTTGCCAGAATCACATGTAGTATGGAACTGCTATCTTCTCTGCAATCTTGATGTCCTTTTGTATTTTGACTTTTTTCAGTGCTTCCTCAAAGTGCCTCATTGTTACCTTTGCATCGTTAACCTGTTTTTCAGCTTCTTTTGGATCTGGGTATTTTCCTAAGAACTCGTGTATTACGATTGATGCTGCTGTATTTGCAATGGATGCTACATCTGCTCCGCTCAATCCGTCTGATGCATCTGCGATTTTTTCTAAATCAACATAATCTGGATTTTTACCTGCATCTGAATTGATTTCTTTGTCTGTCGGGATTTCCTTTGTGCTGATCTCTAGGATTTTTTTCCTGCCCTCCTTGTCTGGCATTGGTACTAGAATGGTCCTGTCGAATCTGCCCGGCCTTAACAGTGCGGGATCGATCATGTCTGCCCTGTTTGTTGCGGCAATCACAACCACTCCGTAAAGGGTTTCTATTCCGTCCATCTCAGTTAAGAGCTGGCTGACGACTCGTTCTGTAACTGACGTGTCACCACTCATTCCCCTGATTGATGCAATGGAGTCAATTTCATCAAAAAACACCACACATGGCGATGACTGTCGAGCTCGCCTGAAAATCTCCCTTATGCCTCTTTCCGACTCTCCGAGCCATTTTGATAGCAATTCTGGACCCCTTATTGAAATGAAATTGGCCTCGCTCTCAGTCGCCACTGCCTTTGCCAAAAGTGTTTTTCCAGTGCCGCTTGGCCCGTGAAGCAAAATTCCGCGAGGTATCCTGTAGCCTAGATTTCTATAGAATGTCGGATACTTCATTGGCCACTCTACTGCTTCCTGCAGTTCCTGCTTTACGGTTGTAAGTCCTCCTATGTCGTTCCAAGAGACGTCTGGATTTTCTATGTATACTTCACGCATACCTGCCGGTATGATTTCTCGAAACGCATTGTTGTAGTCATCCGCATTAACTATTAGTTTATCCAAAACCTCGGACGAGATTTTTTCATCTGCCAGATTAATTTCTGGCAACAGCCTCCTCAGGCATTTCATCGCTGCTTCTTTGCAGAGATATTCTAAATCCGCACCAACGTATCCGTGGCTAATGGATGCCAACTTGTCCAAATTAACGTCGTCTGCTAGCGGCATGTTTCTGGTGTGTATCAAAAGTATCTCGTGCCTTCCCTTTTTTTGTGGGACCTTGATTTCGATTTCCCTGTCGAATCTGCCCGGTCTTCTAAGTGCTGGATCAAGCGAGTTTGGCCTGTTTGTTGCCGCAATGACAATTACCTTGCCTCTTGCCTCAAGGCCGTCCATGAGTGAGAGCATTTGTGAGACCACTCGTCTTTCTACCTCGCCTGTTACCTCGTCTCGCTTTGGTGCAATGGAATCAATTTCGTCAATAAACACAATGGTCGGGGCCTTTTCTCTTGCCTCTTTGAAAATTTCTCGCAGCCTTGCCTCGCTCTCGCCATAAAACTTGCCAATTATCTCGGGACCAGAAATGCTGATAAAATGAGCATTGCTTTCGTTTGCCACTGCCTTTGCCAAAAGCGTCTTTCCCGTGCCTGGCACTCCATACAGCAAAACTCCTTTTGGTGCCTCTACTCCGAGTTTTTCAAAAATCTCTGGATGCCTCATTGGGAGCTCTACCATTTCTCTGACTTTTCGTATCTCGTCTGTAAGGCCGCCTATGTCCTCGTATGATATGTGAGGGATGCCATGAAGTGATTCGCTTTTCTCTCCAATGACAAACGTCGTCTTTTGAGTTACAATTACTGCGTCTGCAGTTGGCGAGACATCTATTACCTGAAAAGTTAATCTGCCGCCAAAATATCGTACCATGACATAATCTCCAACTATGAGCGGCGTGTTTTCTAGCGACTCTGTAAGGTACCTCTCATCAATAGATGGAATCACCTCTAGCGGCGCCACGACGATTTTTTCGGCAGGAACCGCCCTTATTTTTCTGACTTCTACTTTGTCACCTATTGCGATTCCCAAGTTGTTTCTTGTAACGCCGTCAATTCGTATGATGCCCTTTCCCTCATCTGATGGGTATAGTGGAAGACATTTTGCAACTGTTCTTTTTTTCCCTTTGATTTCAAGGACATCGCCAGTTGCGGCGGCAACCGAATCTGCAGAATCATAATCAAGGCGAGCTATTCCCTTGCCAACATCCCGTGAATATGCCTCTAAAACTTTAAGCAAAGTAGAATTTTGGGTTATGTATTATTTCGTCTCGTCTAAGCCTTATACCTTGTCATCGAATAAGTGAAAACATGATGTGTTTTGCAACGCAAGCTGAATTATAATTTTAATGATTCTCGTAATCCCTTGTACCTGTTTCTGATCGTAACCTCAGTCACGCCAGCTGCGAGCGCGATTTCTTTTTGCGAAACATTCTCCTTGCATTTTATGCATGATATGTAAAGTGCCGCAGCTGCAAGTCCCATCGGATCCTTTCCGGCAGTAATTTGCATCGTGCTCGCATCCTCCAGAATCGTAAGCGCTCTTCGCTTTGTCTTTTCATTCAATCCTACCTTGCTTGCTATCTTTGACATGCAGCTGATTGGATCAACTACTGGCATTTTCAGCTCAAGCTCGTGCACTAACAACCTGTAGTTTCTTGAAACGTCTTTTCTTTTTACGTTGATTGCCTCTGACACATCGTTTAGAGTTCTGGGCGTCTCGACGTCGCGGCATGCGGCATAAACCGCTGCTGCCAGCAATCCCTCGATGGACCTTCCTCGGACTAGGCCCTTTGCAAGTGCTTTGCGATAAATGTAAGCTGTTTTCTCAACTACTGCGTCCGACAAGGCAAGCTTGTCCCTCAGCTTGTCCAGCTGAGTGAATGCATGTCTGAAATTCTTGTCTGCTTGTACGTGGGCTTGACTTCTGCTGTCCCACGTCCTGAGTCTGTTCATGCTCATTTTCATTGAAGAAGAAAGCGGTTTACCGGTAGCGTCTCTGTTTGTGTGTCCGATTATTGTTGCAAGTCCCATGTCATGCATTGCAAGGGATGTGGGCGCGCCAGTTCTCGTCTTGTCGTCGCGTTCGTCCTTTGAAAACAAATGGCGTTCAGGGCCGGAATCATCAACGCGTTCGAGAATTACAAAACCGCAACTGTTGCAAAATCTTTCGCCTGTTGTGTCGTCAGTCATCATCATTCCTTTACTGCAACGTCTGCATTGACCTTCTTTGTTGAAAGTTTGTATAACCATACACTATCAGATATATGGATCTGTCCATTCGCTAATAAGAACCAGTGCATTTTGCGACCTGTTTTCCTGATTACATGCGTCTGAAATATTGATCTTTTTCAGTACTTGGTATCTTTTTTATGCAAACCGATTTTTGCATTTGGCGTTTTGTCTGCAAGGGCGTTTTCGGCGTCCATCTCACCGTTTCTAATTAGCTGTTTTATTGTGGCAATTGAAAAGTCGGCGTCCTCAAAAAGGAAATGAACGTCTTCCTTTCGCGCTATGCGTATTACTTGCCTGATTATGGCGCCTCGCTCGCACGCTAATCTGTGATATTCCAATTCTAACAGTGAGAATTTTTCAGCATCTCCCTTGTTCAAATTGGCCGATTCGATGATGTCGTGCATTTCTTTTATCAACGCAAGCTGTCTTGAGATGACTCGTGACATTCTGACTGTGTGATCCGTTTTGTCAGTATGCATAATGTCCCTTGCCCGATGCCACGACTCTACCATGTTTTCTGGAATTTCGTCTTGTCTTTGCGGAAATAGATTTACAATGTAGACTTTTTTGTCTTGTCTTGGGGATGCGTCGATTACCTCAGTTAATGGCGTATTGCTCAGAAGTGTGCCGTCCCACAGGTATCTGTTATCTATCTTTGTCCATGATATGCCATAGAACGGATATCCTGCGCTTGCGATGACGTGTTCGGCATCAATGTCGTTTCGCCTGCTGTCAAATATGCATGATTTTCCGCTCTGGATGTCGGTACTAGTTACAATTAGTCTTGGGTTTTTGGGATCTTTGAGTTTTCCAAAATCCGTATATTCCTTTAGCGTGTTTTTGAGCGGTGTAATGTCATAAAGGTATGGTAGGTTGAAAAAGTTCAAAAAAGTTGGAGCAAACCAAATCGGCGCAAACGCCTTCGGGTTCCCATAAATTGAAGACTGCATTGCTGACAAAAGTGCCCTCGTTTCTTCTGGAAAAAATGAGGGTGTTGTTCTTTCTGCCAGTGTGAGCCAAAAGTCTTCTAGATTTTTTGCGGGGTCGTCGTCCTTGCTTGCAGCGATGATTGCCGCATTAATCCCCCCAATCGACGTTCCAGCAACAATGTCGAATTTTATCCTGTGCTTCTGCAGTGTCTTGTATACTCCGCACTCGTATGCGCCAAGTGATCCTCCTCCCTGCAACACGAGCACCGTCTCAAAGTCACCTGAGGTGTCATTGGCTGGTTTTTTCAACTTAATTGGTTACCACTGAAATGCATTTAAAGTATAGATGCACCCGTGGATGGCCAGTCGCCGCTTGGAACATTAATACGCCAATTAGCCTGACATAAGCAAGTGGCTCTAAGAACAATAAATCCGGCAACCGAGGAAGTCATCGCAGAATATGATATCATTAACAAGGAAAAAATACTTGAGGCTGTAAAAAAATCAAAAACAGCATTTGTGGATTGGAGAAAAGACATCAAGAAGCGAACCCACTTTACCCACATTCTTGCTCAGGAATTGAGAAAAAATAAATCTGAACTGGCCCGCGTGGCAACCACAGAGATGGGCAAGCCGCTTAAGGAATCTCTTTCTGAAGTTGAGAAATGCGCGTGGGCCATGGAGTTCTATGCGGACAATAGCGATATTTTCTTACACGATGAAGCGATAAACACCGATGCGAGAAAAAGCATAGTCTCATTTGAACCGCTCGGGGTAATTGCCAGCATCATGCCTTGGAACTTTCCATATTGGCAAGCGTTGAGATTTGCAGCGCCGTCCCTCATGGCTGGGAACACAATCGTTCTCAAACCTGCAAGCGCAACCATGCAGTGTGGAATTGAAATAGAAAACCTGTTTAGAAAGGCAGGATTTCAAGACGGAGTGTTTCAGACCCTAGTCGGCGACTCTAGCATCGTTGAGCCTTTATTGGATTCGGATGTAAGCGCAGTCACATTCACTGGCAGTACATCTGTCGGCATAAAGATTGCACAAAGATCTTCGTCGAATCTAAAAAAATGCGTATTGGAACTCGGTGGCAGTGATCCTTTCATAGTATGCAATGACGCTGACATAGAAAAAGCATCGAGCGGGGCAGTGAAAGGAAGATTCATCAACTGCGGTCAAAGCTGTATCGCGTCAAAGAGATTCTTTGTGACAAAAAACGTAGCAAAGGAATTCATTGAAAAATTTGTTCAAAAAACCGAAAGCCTTAGAGTCGGAGATCCGATGTCTGAAGAAACCGATATTGGCCCGCTGGTCAACAGTGATGGCATAAACAAAATCGAAGAACTGGTAAACGATGCCGTGGCAGGTGGCGCAGAATTGCTGACCGGCGGAAAACGAACCGGCAGCAAGGGCTACTTTTACACTCCTACTGTAATTACCAAGATTACTCCAAAAATGCGAATTGCTTCTGAGGAGACATTTGGTCCAGTCGCCCCAATCACAATAGTAGATGATGAGGCAGAGGCAATACGCCTTGCAAACGACTCTCCATTTGGGCTTGGTGCAAGCATATGGACGCGGGACCTTGAAAAGGCCGAACGACTCTCAAGGAGAATCGAGTCCGGCATGGTCACAATAAACAATGTTTTGATATCTGATCCTAGGATCCCATTTGGGGGAATCAAGCACAGCGGGTTCGGTAGGGAGCTTTCAAGATACGGCATGCTGGAATTCGTCAACATAAAGTCAATCCGATTCTATGATGATCTGGTTAAGCAGCATTTTGTGGAATGAGTCAAACCTTCAACTGTGCCTAAATCTGTAACTAATTCCGACATCTGCGAACAAATCTGATTCTTATTTGAAAATTTGAAGACAATTGTCAAATTTAAACACGCCAAATAATATTAAAATTCTAAATCAAAGAAATTTGTGGATAATGACGCAATTCTGCTAGAACTGGTAAAAAAACTACAAGCATCTGGGATGGGTGATGCCGGTAGACTGTCTTACATATCGCATTCGCTTGAAAAAGGGAAGAAAATCTACGAATCTGACAAAAAATACCTAAGCGAAAAACATGCGCAGCTGCAAAAAACTCAACCTGTCAAAAACGCCAATGTAAAAACTGCGCAACGACTGAGCGCCCCTGCTTCTTCCTCGAACCCAGTTAGGCGCATACACAACTGTGCATCTTGCAATCACGGATTAAATCTTGAAGAACGCACAATCCGATACCACGACAAGTGGTTTCATGCGGCATGTTTTGACTCTGTGTTAAAGGCAGAGCCGCAGAATCACGAAATGGCGCAGATTCCTGAAGAATCTAAAACGGAACCGATGGGGCAGAAAACCAAAATTAAAACCGTGCGGGCAAAAACCGATCCTGTCTTGGTACTGCTGGCGTCCGTGATTTTTGCATTGCTTGTAATTACTGCTTATAGCATGTTTTCATATCTCAGCATGATTGCAATTTCAGTAGCAGCTGTGATGGTTTTCTATCAAATCGTATCCAAAAGAGAGCCGAAATCGCAATATTCCTATGGGCGCCGCGGTGCCTCCTCTTACTCGATAATTGTACTGATAATGCCGTTTGTACTTGGAACAATGATTGCATACGACGGATATGCTAATGGGCTTATGACAATCATGCAAACCATTTTTGTCTGGTGCCTGACGCTGTCGTTTTGGCAGACGATGCTTTTCATTCCTCTTGCGATACGAAGCGTTTCAAAAGAGGCACTGCTAAAAGAGCCCGACTCGTATCCAAAGATGAGCGTACTCGTGCCTGCATACAATGAAGAAAAAGTCATCCGAACCACGATAGAGTCGCTCCTCTCCACGGATTATCCTGACAAGGAAATTATAGTGATCGATGACGGGAGCAAGGACCAAACACTGGAAATCGCATCGCGCTACAAAGACAAAGTCAAAGTAATACACAAAGAAAACGGTGGAAAGGCTTCGGCACTCAACGCTGGATTGCTTTATGCGACAGGCTCGATAATTGTAATCCTGGATGCCGATACAATAATTGGCCATACTGCACTAAGGCACATCGCAAAATCGTTTTCAAACGAAGACGTGGCAGCAGTTGCGGGCAACATAAAGATCCGAAACAGAATCAACTGCCTTACGTGGTGCCAGGCTCTTGAATATTTGTCTGGCATACAAATCATGAGGCGGGGTCTTGATTATTTTGGCGCAATCACCATAGTTCCTGGGGCCCTTGGGGCATTTAAGAAAAGCAAGCTTGAGGAGGCGGGGGCATACCATAATGACACCCTTGTTGAGGATTTTGATGCCACGCTAAAGGTTCTACGATCTGGAATGATAATAAGCGGAAATAACATGGCAACTGCGTATACTCAGGCGCCGCAGAAACTGCGTGATTTTTACAAGCAGCGAAAACGATGGTATCGCGGAAACCTTCAGGTGCTAAGGAGGCACTCTGATATTTTGCTTAACTCAAGATTTGGGTATCTGCACAAATTCTCATATCCGCTGATGGCAATTCACATGCTCTTGGTTCCAGCAGCGAGCTTGATGGTTTTAGCTTTTGCAATCTATCAGTTAGCTGTTGGAAATTATTACTATGTGACATTTACCCTTGGGATGTTCATAATAATGCAGTACCTACTTTCGGCAATGGCAGTTAGGATGGACAAGGATGACAAGAAAATGATACTCTATTCCGTGTTTATGGTGCTTGGATACAAACAGCTAACAGATGTTCTGCAGCTAAAGGCAATTTTTGAAGAATTCGTCGGACTTAAGGCCAAGTGGACTAGCGCACAAAGGGTGCAACAATAGCTACTCTACTTGATTTTGTCAAACCCTACTGCCAAGACCCTGCTGTTTTCTTTCGGCGGCAGCTTGGTTATCTTAAATGCCGCATCTCTTGCCGCAATCCCGTAACCTGTGAATATGTCAATGTGCTTATCCTTCCATTCTCCAACGTCTGTTGCCCAGTATGTCCTAGTGTTCCACGGTGCAGGAATGTCTGGAATGTGCAACAGTGTTCCGTGGGCAATAACTCCTGCGCCCATGTCTGTCTTGCCGGCAGTCACTGCGACCATTATTTTTTGCTCACTGAGTGAACTTGGTGCTAGGGGCAAACAGACCCCTGAAAATGTCATTGCGCATTTACCATAGTGGTAGAATCGAGTTTTTTGCCCATTTGGAGAGATAAAGTCGTCCTTCCAGCTCTGAAGTACTTTGTTTTCATTTGTCTTTCCGGAACCCTGAACTGCTATTTCTTTGAGAAACGTTGATCTGAACTGCTTTATGTAATACGTTGAATTGTTTTCAACATAGTCCGGGGAGCCGTCTTTCTTTGCGCCTTGCACATACGCAGAAACCAGGATGTCTCTGGAATAGTCTTTTTCTAGTGGAAGAAAATATCCTGTAATCTTCCATCCTGAAGATCCAGCGTAGCATTTTTTATTTATTGGATCTTGCAGCTCTCCATTGGGACATGCCTTTCCTTTTATTTCAGAGCAAAGCTTGTCTCCGCAAATTTTCTTGCTAGCTGTTGCCGCATCCGCAGTATGCACGATTCCCGGAATCAGCGATGCAAAAAGACCAAGCAGTATGATGCCAAGTATGACCTGTCTCATTTGCTTACTTTGGCTTTGGCGTATAAAAGCCTGATTCATCTTTGGTCCGCGTCTTTGCACTATTGATCTTGTTGATTCATCAGACACAACGTTTCAGCTATGGTTATAAAATTAGGAAAACATAGAAAATTTGACATGTTTAAAAACTGCATGATTTTTCTGGCAATCTCATTTTTGATTTTCATCCCCGCGCTATCCTACCAAGAACAAAATACTGGCTCAGTTGAGATCACAGTAAAGAGCGAAAACGGCGACAGAGTGCCACCTGATAACTTGCTAATCAAGGTGTATCGTGATTTTGAAAACACGCCATTCAAAGAGATTACTCCTGTTACTGCCATTCCGTTTGTGGTCGACTCTCTCCCGATGGGGCACAAGTACAAGTTTGAAGTATACATGAACAATCTCTATGGCGACGCGGCGTTTGTTGATCTGCAAAAAACTCGCGACAGTGTAGAAATCACAATAAAAAATGCCGGCGGACTGCGCCTTTCTGTTTTTTATAGCGACGGCGAGACTCCGCTCGCAAACGCCGGCGTTTGGATCAAGTCTTTTGATGGGAAACTTTGGGCCTATTCTGAAACCGACGCAAACGGCCAGACTCTTAGATCGTGGATGTACCCTACGATGAAAGAAACCGACTATTATTACGCCGAGGTCTCCCTGGGGCCTGACCTGAAATACACCCAAACTCCGATAAAACTGCTGCCAAACATTGCCCAGGAGCTCAAAGTCGTAACAAACTGGCCGACAATCGTGGACAAACTAATCTCAGTCGAAGTATACAATACAACAAAAGCAAAGGTCGGCAGGTCTGACGGGGACTTTGTTGCACAGCTATATGATAGCAAGAAAAACAAACTTGGCGAATCGCCAGTATCTGATAAGGGCCTTGCGGGATTTGCAAATCTCAAGGTGGGCAACTATGCCCTCTACATAAAGTCAAAATCCGCCAACGGCAGCCTGGCAACCGTCGCATCTAAGAAAATTGCAATATCTGGCTCTGAAACTATTTTCAAAATTTATCTTCACAATCCGGATCTGAACTCGGAATACCTGAATTGCAACTGCGTGGCGTTCAGACTCGACGACATTCAAGACTACTTTCTAAATGGCGCTCAAACCGACATTCTTAACACGTTTGAGCAAAAACAGGCAAGCCTCACAATCGGAATAATTGCAAACGTGTTTGGCGATGATCCGAAGATAGTTCCTCTCATTAAAGGCGCACTAAAGGATGAGAACTTTGATCTGGAAGTAGCGAATCACAGCTGGACGCACAGGGTAATGACTGCCCTGACAAAAGACCAGCAGGCAGACGACTTTGCAAAGTCAAACAAAAAAATTCACGACGTCCTCGGGGTAACTCCTACCACGTTCATTCCTCCAGAAAACCTGTACGACGACAACACAATTGCCATAATGAAAAAGAACAACTTCACACAAATCAGCTCTCACACGTCGACTGGGCAGCCGCCACCATTCAAAAAATCAACCCTTTACTATTTCCCGGCTGCAACACAAACCTCAATACTTGACAGGCAGGAAGCAAGCTGGAAAGTTCAACCAATAGACAAAGTGCTTGACGGGATAAACGAAAGTTTGTTCAATTACGGGTATGCTGTAGTCATGATGCATCCGCACGAGTTTTCTACATATTCGGATGGGGTGTACCAGAACAAAGTAAATCAAACTCACGTCCAGCAACTCGGATTGCTAATAGACAAAGTACGAAGTCAGGGGCTCAAAATAGTGACCATTGGCGAAATAAGCTCGTTTGAAAAACAGGCGCCACAAAAACCGCAGGCTAATGACAAACCAAAAGAGCCCGCAAACTGTAACTGTGTTGCATTTAGGATGGATAACGTTCAGGATTTCTATCTAAATGACGTGCAGAATGCAGCAATCGATAAGTTTGGAGAGAAAAACGTCCCGCTCACAGTAAGCGTGATTGGAAAATTCTTTGGCAGTGATCCAAAAGTAGTTAATCTGATAAAGGAAAAAATACAAAGCGATGCATCTCTTAGAATAGCGAACAGGGGTTGGGAGTATGTTGATCACACTGCGTATGACAAGGAACAGCAGGCAGCTAGCATCCAAAAAACAAACGACAAGATATTCCAAACTCTGCATGTGAAGCCTACCACGTTCGTGCCGCCGCTTGACTTGTTTAACGCGCAAACCCTTGAGGCTACTGCGCAAAACAAGATGCCCTACTTTAGCGCAAGCGTTGCAAGGGATTCCCCGCCTTATGCTGATTCGCTAAAACACGTGCCCAGCACATCACTGCTTGCGAATCTGATGGACGATGACCCGTTTTACACTGGGACCGTACCTCAAAAGGCTCTGGCCAAAATAAAGTCCAACATAAGCCAGTATGGTTACGCTGTAATTAGTTTGCAATCTCAAGACTTTGCAGTCAAGGATGGGCAGGTATCAAAAAACGAGGTTGATTCGCACAAGCTCCAGTTCTTAGATGATGTACTGGATGATCTCAAGTCAAGCGGAATTGGCGTGGTCGCACTTGACGAAATCCCGACGATTCTAGAAAATAAATCGCTGGTGATTCCCGACTGGATTAAAAGCGGCGCTGAGTCGTGGTCGCAGGGCAGCGCCTCTGATTCTGATTTTACAAGGGGGCTCGAATATCTGGCAGAGCAGAAGATCCTCACCGCCTCCCCCTCGCAAAATAACGAACAAAAAATCCCATCTTGGATTAAAACCAATGCTGGTTGGTGGGCAGAAGGCAAAATAGGAAATGCTGATTTTGTCCGGGCAATCCAATACCTAATGGAACGTGGAGTAATCCAAATTTAGCTTGGAAACGATGATCCGGGACCAACTGCGTCCTCTGGCTTTACATCCTGGTCCCACCTGCCCCTGACGCCCCTGACTAGGAAAAATATCCCAAGCCCAATCAAACCGATGACAAACCCGAAAAACAAAATTTGATTCTGCAGTACTATGTTACAATCTATTTTGGTTTGTTTTCCGTCCTCAGAAAAATCATAGCAGTCTCCAAACTCCTGCGCTTGAATCGTAAATGTATGGTATTTTTGGCCAAAGATTCCAAATATTAAAAATCCTGCAAAAATGAGCGCGATCCCAATCATTGTAAGACGCGTGTCGCTCATGACAAAAAACCAATACACGCACTCAGTTATGTTGTTTTTCTATTCTGGTTTTGAGGTTTTTGAGGGAATTGGAGTAGAATGATTCCATAAATGCGAGGAATTCTTCAAACTTCTTTCTATCCGTCTTCTCGCTGATAAGAAACGCTGACCACAAAACATAGGATGCGTTTTTCCTAGGCGTGATGGATATCGTTGCGTGATATCCTCGTAATGGAAGTCCGCTTGTGGCAATGTATGACAAGTATTGTTCGTCTTTCCAGCCAGTTACATACTCGTCAACTATGCTGCCATCCGCAAACCACAGTCTTCGCGCTCCGCCAATGCCGTACTTGGTCTTTGAAAGAAATTCTGCCTTTTTGATATCAACAACCCAGTCTGGAAGGCCCACTATGTTGCTTACTTCCTTCCAAACATTCTTTTTTGAAGCGCTAATTGTTACTGCCTGCAATACTGTCCCGCAATATTGGCCATTTCCGTCATCTGCAAGAATAGCGGTGCTCATACGTTGAGGCGGAACATGCCGTTTAAATTTGTAAACTTTAATCGACCCTTCGACACGTATACATTTAATCGGAATGGAATATTAGCATGGTTTTTGGCTGGAGTAAAAAGAAATCGGGCAAAGAAGAGCAAGCCCCTGCGTCCTCAAAGGAAATCCGCCTGGATCAGATTAACTCAATACTGTCTGATATAAAAAACTCAAAACAAAAACAGACGATCAATAACACAAAGCCGTTATTTTCGAATATACAAATCGAACTGAATTCAATTCTAAAGATAATAGATCATCTGTCCAACGATAATCTCAAGGTGGACGATATCGATAACCAGCTAAAGATAATCGTGACAAGAAGCAAAACCGAAATAATCAACACAATATCAAAAGAGGCAAAAATCCAAATTCCTCAATTAGACACATTTGATGACGTAAAAAAAGCGTCAGAGATCACCTCTCAGGCCCTAAAAAAAATAGGCGATGTGCTTGGAAAGAACAGCCGAGTGATTCACGTGTTTGCCAAAAAATACGCTCAAGACCTAAAAGATCATCTCGCAACAATTAGCACCAGCTCTGCGTCCATACTGCGGCTGGTCAACGTCTACACAAAATTGGAGTCTGATGAATCGCTGATCAAAGAAAAGATGGACAAGATTATCGATGCGAGCCAAATCATAAATGACAAATCCGCACAGATCCCGAAACTAAAAACAATATGCGACGGGCTTGCCGATTCTGTATCTTCACTCAAAAACCAAACTGACTCGATAAAATCAAGTCCCCAGCACGCCGAATACCTGGAGATTAAAAACCAAATCGAGCAGAACAAAAAAGAAGAAAACAAACTTGGCAAGGAAATAGATGAGGAGTTTTCCAAAATATCCAGGCCACTTGGCAAATACGTCTATGTGACCTCGCTTGAAAAGCCGCTCAAAATTCTCATGGAGGAACTGATTGAAAGCCCGTCAAAGACCATGACTGCTGAAAATAAAGACGCGATAGTGGTGATTCTGGAATCCTGCATGAAAGGAACACTGTCTGGCGCGGTGTCGGTAAAGGAAGCAGACAAGTCAGTAGAGCAGATCAACAGCCTGATTCAGAAACTGGATGATTTTCTGATGCGAAAAAACGACTTGATAAAAAAAGACCGTGACCTACAAGGCAAGCTTGGTGTTTTTGATATTGGCTCGTTTGGCGAACTCGAACAGAAATTGCAAAAGGCGATGACTGATAAGAACGACGCCGAATCAAAAATTAAAAAACTTGAATCCGATCTTGCTCACGAGACAAGCCAGCGCACAAAAATGATTTCGGAATTAAGCCATGACTTACAAAGTATTTCAAACACCGAATACGTTATCTTGGTGTGACTGGTTCTTTGGTGGAATAAATGGGTGACGAAACGCGCCGAAAGGTGCTTCTAAAAAAGGATCCCAAGGATGGAATTTTATCATACTGCAAGATGAAGCACCCAAACGAAGGAATTCTTATTCTAAAAGGCAAATCAAAAAAAGGAATAATCACAATAGAGAGCCTTGTAATACCGCCGTTCTCATATGGTGGCCAAACCTTCGCCGGCTTTCCTCATTCGTTTTTGCCATTTGATCTGTCGTATGTCGGAATAGTTCATTCGCATCCGACTGGCCCTGCCGATCCTTCTGTAACTGACATGCAGAACTTTTTCGGCCTAGTCTCGATAATAATCAAATCCCCGTACGATAGCAATGAGGACATTTTTGCCTGGGACAGCAACGGAAACGCGCTTGAAATAATTTTTGAGAACTAGAACTGTGGTAAAAAGCTGACAAAACTTTATAAGGTTTTTTCGAAGATTGATTGTATTGTACAACTATAGAAATTACCTAATCTTTCTGTTTGCGTCCCTCGCGGTAAGTATTGGACTGCAAATGATACTGCCGTTTCCGTATGGACTGGCAGCCGCACTTGCAATTTTCATACTTTTGCCTCTTTTCATAAGGCGCCGATACATGAGCAAAGTCAAAGGCTATGGCGGGGATTCCGGCGGCGGAGGATTCTTTGGCTCCAACTCTGAGGGAGGCACAAGTGTAAAGTATGTCTGCCTCACATGCAATCACCGATTCAAGGGCGCAATGTGTCCTCGATGCGGCTCAAAAATGAAGCGCGCTGACTTTTAACCGTATCATGACACTTGAGGATCTTAGGAAAAAGGCAATCTATCAAAATTCAATTGATACATGGATTGTGGTGTGTGAAGAGAAAAACATAGACTGGTACGAAACAGAACACTACAAAAAATTTGTCGAGTACCTGCTAAAGGCAGGCCTTAACATGAAAAAGTTTCCTCTATGCATAAAGGAAACGGGGGGAATTTACGAACGCGGAAAGGACAAGACAAAATTCGCCGAAATATTGGCCCAGTACAACGAGCCAAACTCTGCAGCATATACGCTAAAGCTCAACGATCAAACTGTAAGCATCATTAGAAACTTTACTCTGGAATCTTAGCGCCTTATTCTGGACGAACTGTCAAGAGAGTTTCCAACAAAAACAAAGGCAAGTCCCGTGATTGTTATCATTATCCCGGGAGGTATTACCCACCACCACAACCCTCGAGTGACTGCCCCATGCGTGCTTGCGTCGTGAAGTATCTGCCCCCATGTCGGAAAGCTTGGGTCTCCTAGGCCCAAAAAGCTCAGTCCTGCCTCCGTTGTAATTGCGGCGGGCACTGATATTGCAATGCTTGCAAGCGCATATGGCATGATCTGAGGTATGATGTGCTTGAAGATTATCTTTGAGCTTTTCTGGCCCATTGTCTTGGACGCTTCGACAAACTGCCTGTTTTTTATTTGCAGAGCCATGCTTCTTGAAACCTTGGCAATCCCAACCCAACCGAAAATCATCAGAAAACCAATCATCAAAAATATGCTGTTGCTTATTGTGACTGCCAAGATTATGAGAAACGGAAGTGCGGGCAACGCGTAAATGATGTCGTTGAATCGCATCATGGACTCGTCCGTTTTTCCTCCCTTGTAGCCTGCAAAAACCCCGTAAACCAGGCCAGATACTACTGATGCCACTGAAACTGTTATTCCGATAAACAACGCAAGCGGCGTTCCCCACAGCAATCCGATTGCCAAATCCCGTCTCTGCTCGTCTGTTCCAATCATGCCAAAAACCTTGCCTCCTATGATCAGATTTGAATCGTGGACTGAGCTCTGCGTATCTGTTGTAGATATTTTTGTCACAAACGTGTATTTTCCCTTTAACACTTCGTGGGTGCCTATCTTTGAGAAAACCACCTCCTCAACTGCCATGTTGTCAATTGGGAATGCGAATCTGTCAGACGCAAGCAAAATGTTTTTTCGTATGGATTCGTTTGCTGAAAAAATCTTATCTGAAAACACGGTTCTGGATTTTGCGTCTGGCAGGGAATATGACAACAAATGCAGGGTAACTCCGTCTGGCCTTGTGACGTCAAACTCCAACACTGGAGTTCCTTGATATTCTACCGTATACTGGTATATGAAATCGTTTGGAAAGTAATCAAAGGAATAATCCGTCTCAAAATCTTGTATTATTTTTCTTGTGTCCCGTCCTGTCTGTATTGCAGTCTGGACGTTTTCAAGTAATTGGTGCTCTGGGATCTTCTTCACAAGGAAAAAGTTTACCCATGACGGAAGTGCGGATTTTGGAAACGATGTCCAGCTGCTTGGGTTGTTCCACTGCTTGTATGTGTCAAGCGGAATGAAGACTATGGTGAACGCAGATACTAAAATAAGGCATGCCAAGATTCCAACCCCGCTGATGCCGACTTTGCTTTTTAGAATGCCTGCACTAAGATCATTTCTGAGTAGCCCCATGTTAAATCGTCTTTATCCTTGGATCCAAGTAGCCGTACAGCAGATCTGAGACAAATATGCTGATTAGGAAAAATGCAGTCAGCACGTATGTTGCGCCTATGATCACTGGTAAATCCATCACGTTGATTGCCTCAAAGTACAGTCTTCCCATGCCTGGCCAATCAAAGACTGCCTCTGTGATGATTGCCCCTCCAAGTGAGCCAGAAAGACTCAGTGCCAGCACTGTGATTATTGGCGGTGCGACATTTTTCAGCGCACTATGAAAGATGATCTTTCTTTGCGAAATACCGATTGTCTTTTTGACTGCGACAAAGTCCTCATGCATTATGTTTATCATGAAATTGCGAACCATGTATGCCCACGTTCCAAACCCGATTAGGACTATGGTGATTAGCGGAAGCGTCATGTGGTAGAATAGTGACGGTATGTACCCGGGATCGTTTGAGGCAATGAGTGGCGTTGCCCTTGCAGGAAACAGGTGAAGCGTGAACGCGAAAACAAAAATCATCAGCATTCCTATCCACCACACTGGAAAACTTCCGCTGATGACTGCAAACGACGATGTCAACTTGTCGATTTTTGATCCCGTCTTGCTTCCGGCAAGCGCGCCGAGAAATATGCCAATCAGGGATATGATTATGGTTGCAGTGGTGAACAACAACACAGTCCTTGGCAGCTTTTCCAAAATTATATCTGATACTAGCGATGACCCAGAATCGCTTGACAAAAACGTTGCATGGCCAAAGTCAAGCGTGATAATCTTGTACATGGAAAGCGCAATTCTGTTTGGGGAATACCACGGGGAGTCAAGACCAAGATTTCTGATCCTGTCGTCAATTCGGTTCTGTATGAACTGATCTAGCTCTTTTGTGTCCTTGAAACTATTCATGAGCAGTTTGTTTTCTGTAATTTCTGATCTTATCTGAATTGACACTCCCTTCTTTAGAATGACGTCCATGTTGGAGCCGACAAGCATTATTGTCAGCAAAAGGGTTGTCAATAAAACACAAAACAGTATGATTCCGCGAGTGGCCAAATACCGCCTGAGTCCCATTGACCCATTTTGCAAAATTAGCTTAAAATGTCTATTGTGGAATGGCTGGCGCGTTTAGCTCCAGGTACGAAAGAAGGCTGACCATCGCAAACGGCTTGTCAATCAGGTTCATCGTCTCACTGAGGCTGTCAAACTCGGAGCTTCTTGCAGACATGTACGGGGAAAGAAAGAATATTTTTTGGCGTGGGTTCATTGACAGAATTTTGTCCTCCAAGTTGACTGACTCGTCAAACTTGGCGGATTTTTCAAGAATGACAAAATCATAGTCTTTGTCAGGATTTAAAAATTTGTCAATGCATGAAAACTTGTCAAACACAAAGTCTACCTCAAAGCCGACGGATGCGAAAATTTTTTCGTACAGCCCTGTAATTCGCGGATTGTCTTCAAGCACTAGCGCGTTCATCGTAGACATTGTTTAGCCCCATCTTATGTAATTTCTTGGCAAAAATGCCTGAACCCCCTCCATCTTTGCAGTCTGCAGCAGATCCCTGTCGAAGCTGACCAAAGTAGAGCCCGTTAGCTTGGCAGTTGCCAAAATAAAATTGTCTGGGGTGTGACACTCGTAATATTTCTGTGATAACTTGGCAGACTCGGTAATTATTTCGTCCGTCCTGTCTATCATTATGGGCTGCTTGCAATACTGGTAGACATGCGTCATCGTTGTTACTGGATCGGAGCCGGTGATTTTTGCAACCTCTCCTAGGACTGTTTCTGGCATTACTAATTTTGATGACTGTCGTTTCATTTTTTTTGCGATTGGTCTTAAAACGCGACCCTCCTGAATTTCTTTGATAAACACATTAGAGTCTAAAACTACGGTTTGGGCTTTTCCAATTTCCATAATATGGGTTAGCCGTGGGTATAAAAGCGATTTTGCAATAACTGTATCATGTTACAAATTGTAACAATTCATTAAATATTTACAAAAAATGATCACCTGTGTGTCTGAAAACGACAAGCTGTCCCTTGCAGAAAGACTAGACATTGCGATTGAAAACCTCAGCGTCTGGCACCGCGTTACCCTTGTGATGGTTATAATCGGCCTGCTGTCTCTATCTGTAATTATCTCTATGTCTCAGTATTACTTTCAGCAGGAAATAAACAAGCACGGCCGTATTGCAGAAATCCGTGATGACAAGACTGGTGACGTGGAACTGTCTTTCATTCCTAACGGCGAACAAGTTTTCTCAGGCGAAAGCATAGTTGCGCTTTACTCTACGCAGACTTGGCTGATGGCAAGCAACGGGCTTGTAATTGGTCTGCTATCGTTTTTGTTTTTATGGATTACATACAGGGGGCAATCGTACAAAAAGGAATTAAAAACAATTGAAAATCAGCTTATCCGACAGTCGTACTTGGTAAATTTTGAGACATCGATCCCAGAGGGCGCAACAAAAATAGAAAAAATTCTAAACCACTCAAGCCTCGTGTTTCCAGAGCTGCGCTCCTTGCTTGGGCGCGATAAATCCGAGGGCAGAAAATTACCATACAAGACAAACCAAACAATAGACAACGAAACTGTAGACATTGTGGTGGCCACAAAGAAAGGCGACTTCATCGTCAAGTTCTTTGACGATGTCTCGTTTAAGACAATAAACCAGTTTGCGCAAGCACTGTCAAAATCCAACAAGCAAATATTTCGTGTTCTGTGTGTCGCAAAAAACTATGATGAGGATCTGCAGTCGAATCAGCTATCGCAGCTGATGCAGAAACTGGGTCTCAAGTATAACATGGATTTGATCTTTGAAGAAGACCAAGGGTATTCGATGCTGTGGATAAACTAGATAGAATTATCCTTAAAATCCCTTAGCCCCAAAATGTATCTGACGTCCGGCTCAAAGTTGACGCACTTTAGGAACGACACCTTTCCTTTCTCGGTTACCCTGTACTCGAACTTTGCCTTTGGGTTTTGGCTTTCTCTGATTTCGACAAAGCCTTTTTTGTTAAAACTCTCTAAAATTGACCTTAATCTGTCTCTGTTGAGATCCGAGCCTGGAGTTCCGGTGGTTATCTGCCTTAAATTCATCCAAGTTCCAACCTTTGTCAGGTAGCCAAGTATTGCAATATTTGTGTCTCCCGGAGTCTGGTTGAATTTTCGCTCCAATTGCTATTCCAATCAAAAGTCCATTGATATGCCTTATGACTTGTGCGCATAAATTTTCTCTACAATTAAGATTCAATTTTCGCAATCTTTTCTAATCCCAAATGCCACATGATGTGTAGTTGAGTGCAAGTACGATAAAAAAAGCAAAGAAGCTCGTTGAGGAAGGCAACGTAATAAAGATCGACGATGATCTGTATCAGGTAAGGTCATCGTCCGACCCGACCAAGTCCTACATGGTCACATCCGATTCATGCGACTGCCTTGGATACAAGAACTTCTACAAGTTTCATCACGGCAAGGGGCTCAAAGCAAACTGTTCCCACTTGGAGGCAGTTAGGATTTACATCGAGCCAAAGTAACACTAAATTTGTATGACTCCTGCATTTGCCAGGTACTCTAAAGCATTGACAAACTCTGCATCTGAAATCTGGCCGTTTGTCCACCACGACGCGTTTGTCTTTATCCAGTATGGGATTGCCTTTGGCTGGTCAATCTGTGATTGGGAGTCGATTATCTTTTCTTTGGACAAGTATTGTATTGTCTTGATGAACTCCCCGTCAGAAATGGTCCCGCTTGACCACAATTTTGCTTCCGTTTTAATCCAACCTGGAATTTTGTATTCCGGGGCGTTTTCCAAATCAAATCCAGTGCTGGCTACTTGCGTCGGCAGGCCGTAAACAAGTTTGAGTGTGTATTTTGCACTGGCTAGTCTGTCAGTGTGTATTGTTTCGCTCAGCGTCGAGTCTTCATTAAAGTGCCCCGATACGATATCGACTAACTTGGCTTTGTCATACACCAAAAGATCATACGATATCTTTGCATAGTCGTCGGCAACCTTGCCTGTGACCTGAACGTCTTGGCCTTTGCTGTACTGTGTGCGGCTAATGGCAATTGGAAGCGCCGTGTCTGGCTGTGACTCCGGGGCAGTTGATACGACTATTTTTCCTGTCAGCCACGGATGAATCTCGCAAAAATAATAGAATGCAAAATGGTCCTTGAGGTCCGTTATTTTGACAGAGCCTGAATTTTGTGCGTCAATGTTTCCAGTTTTAAAGAATATTCCTGAATATTCGGGCGCCTCTGGCATCCCACTTGTGATGCTGTGCGCCTTAGAGTCCTCGTTTACCCACGTCACGCTGTCTCCTGGTTCAATTGGAAGTATGTCCGGGTAGAATGCCTTTGCAGTTTCGTTGTCTGCCGCGCCGTTTAGAATTCTTACTTCCAAACTTTTGTCCATTTGTCCAAAGGCTACCTGTTGATAAGAAAAAATCAACAATCCCGTGACAAAAAAACCAACTAACATGCTGTCTTTGAACAAGTGGACTCAAAGTCAAAATCACACCGTGTGGTATTCTGAATTTGTTTGTTCAAAACAGACAAACTAGGATAAATTAAGAAAATCACGCTGCGTTGACTGGCCTGAACATTTTCCTGTAGACCCAAAAAAGGCCAACCATCTCGACTTGCTCCATGAACAAAATCAGATGTACGCTTGCAAGCCAGTCACCGGTTAGGTCGTTTAGTATGGCGTACGATATCGCAAAGACGTACTCTGCATGTCTTATCTGGGAAACTCCTGCAAATTCTGCGTTATTTGTGCCTGGTCCCTTAAGCTTGAGGTGGGAATTGGCGGATTCTTTGCTGAATATGTCTTGGAACAATGCCTCCTTGTCGTCGCGGTATGTGGTGTTTCCTTGATTCACAAGTATGACGACTGATCCAAAGTAAACCATGAATCCTAGTAGCAAAAAAATGATCACGCCAGACGACTTTCCCCACACTGCCTTTCTGATTTGGTTCTTCAAAATCTCGCCAAACCTGCCAAGCTTGTTTTTCTTGGTCAAGAACAATAGGAGCAAGGATACCGATGTGGCAAAACCAAGATTGCCAAGCCAGTGCTCCGCAAGATATTGGCTTGCAAGCAGTCTAAATGGAAGAAAGATGCCTGCAGAAACTCCGATTAGGATGCATTTTTCCTTAAGATCGTTTATGTTCATTCACGCGCCCCTTTTTGATTCAAACCGTGTCTGAATCAAAACTTGTTCTTGAGTTCCTTTAGATACTTGACACTCACGCGATACGCCCGAATTGCCGAGTATATCTCGTAAAGATCCTTGTATGTAGGACTTAGCTTCTTCAAGTCTTCTCGGTTTATCCCAAAGTCCTCAATTGTTTGCCAAATGCTCTCAATCGAAACCCCTTCTTCGTCAACTAGTATTGAAGAAAGATTCTTGATGATTCCCCTTCCTAAATCGACCCTTGTGACCCTCATGGGGCAGTTTCTGTACCTTCGATTATATCCTTCTCGGAACTTGATCGGATTTTGCAGTTCCAATCTGGCACTGGGGATTTTTAGCGGACTTTGCAAAAAATGCTACTTGTAGAGTTTCTTAGCGGTGAGCCCTTTTACCTTTTTACTGTCTTTGTCTGCATGCTTCTTTATCTTGGAATGGTTCTCAGTGGCGTTTAGGTCGGCGATTTTTTCCAAGTTTTCTCGTTTTATGGAAAGTTTCTCCAGGTACGCCTTTCTTGCCTCGTCCAAACTGCCGCCTTTATCCAAAACCTTCTTCATGGCAACGCGTGCATCGTCGATCGTTTTTTTCGTATAGTTCATTTGATTTGCAATGTCGTCCCTCACGCTTGGGTTTATCTCTGACATGTACTTGTCATATTTGTAGCCTGAAAAATCGCCCGGACCTGGGTTTCGTTCGACAATTGTCTGGTTCAGGCTCTGATCAGCCAGTTTCTTTTTTTCTTGCAGCATTATCTTTTCTGCTTCTATGTCGAGCTGCTTTTGGTACGCCTTGCTCTTCTCCTTTAGGAATTTCTCATAATTTTTGATTTTCAACGACTGGTACGGATCTGATTTTTTCTGGTCAAACTTGGCCAGTTCTGAATTATAATACATCTCTCCAAACGTTGTCAGTTGTTTTGATATTCTGAGTGTGGTGCCGCCAAATCCCTTCTTGTCGTTTTGCTTTGCGAAAGCATTCACGGAAAAAATTCCGGGGGATTGCTGCTCTGAGAATTCCTGTCTGAACTTTCCGGCTGAATCCGTTACTGCTGTAGCCGAATTCGAACCAAACGTAATTTTTACCTCTACTCCTGGGACTGGCCTTAGCACGTTGTCGGTGACTGTGCCAAAAACGACTGGATTCTGTCCTAGTTCGATTTGATATTGCTCTAGCTTGACATTTACGATATAATCAAACGGCGCAGCAGACGCGACTCCGATGCCAATTGTGGCAAAAAACACGATTACTACTAATGTGATTTGTCTCAATGGCTTGGATCTAATTGATGTCTGTTAAGGTCTGGTATCAAAATCGCATTAGTTGTAAATCAGTTATTTTTTAGTAATTCCGATTATATGCGAACTGTCTTGGCAGGACTTGCCACAACGTTTTCAAAAAAATCACTACATTTTAACAAACGATCTGAATTCTGTCATTTGATCTAAAACTGCAAAAAAGATCGATAAAACAAATTGTTGATCCCAAAACTAGACAAAATTGAACGAAAGCTTTTAATCAGTGGAATTTTTACGATAAAAATGTTGCAATTAAAATTTTACACAGTTTTGATGACACTACTGGTTGTCAGCATGGTATCTCCGCATGCCTTTGGTCAAACCAGTAGTACAAGCTCACATCCTCAAAACATCGTAAAAGCGGGCGACTTTGTAACCTTATCTGGAACCGGCATTGATCCAGACAACGACTCCCTTACCATCCAATGGAAACAAGTTGGTGGCGAAGCAGTCCAACTGTCATCAACAACCGTTGCAGAACCAACCTTTACTGCCCCTGACGTTGAAAACGGCAAAGTGAAAATTTTGAGTTTTGAATTATCTGTTACTGATCCTTATGGCGCAACTGACAAAGACACAATAAAAATCACAGTCATGCCAAGAAACCAGCCACCAACTGCTGACGCAGGTACTGATCAATCCGTTAACAAAAATGACGAAGTAACCCTCCAAGGTGACGGCACAGACCCAGACGGAGATGCTTTGACATATCACTGGTCACAAATCGACGGACCAATTGTAGAACTATCTGATGTAAACGACCAAAATCCTTCATTTGACACTAGCACAATGGAGAGAAACTCTGGTACACTGCGATTCCAACTAACTGTCGGCGACGGTTATGGCGGAGTAGCACGTGATAGCGTTGTAATCAAAGTCAACGCGGCAAAGACTACGCTGATTACTGCACATGCAGGCGATGACCAAACTGTTGACGAAGGAACAAACGTACAACTAAACGGCTCTTGTGATGATAAACTTGATAGAGAACTCTCATACACTTGGACACAAACACTTGGACCATTTGCAAAACTTTCATCAACAACCAGTGCAGACCCAACATTCACTGCACCTGAAATTCCAAATGGACAAATAGTTCCAACAGCATTTAGATTTACTTGCACAGCTGCAGACGGCGGCGGATCATCAACTGACGTTGTAATTATCAGAGTTAGACCAATTAACGATAACCCTGTAGCAGACGCAGGTCCTGACAAGAATACTTTGTCAAATAGACTTGTAATACTTGCTGGCTCTGGCACAGACCCAGACGGAGACATACTAAAGTATACTTGGAAACAAGTTGGCGGCGACGATGTGAGCCTCATATCACCAAACAGATTTGAAGTAAAGTTCAAGGCACCAGAAGTATCTGGAGGAGCATCTGCAACTTATGAATTTGAATTAACTGTGACTGACCCATACGGCGGAGAAGGAACAGACTCTGTAATGGTCACCGTGACTTCCGATAACGCAAGACCATCATCGGATGCTGGACTTGACCAAACAGTAGATGAACAAACTGACGTTACGCTTTCTGGCTCTGCAGAAGACCCAGACAGTGAGAATTTGACTTATTCATGGAAACAAGTTGGCGGCGAAGCAGTAACATTGTCATCAACTGATGAGCAACAACCAACATTTACCGCACCAATAGTTGCAAACGGCAAAGTCAAGGTGCTGGTATTTGAGCTTAGAGTTGCTGACGAAAATGGCCGCCCAGCAAAGGACACAACCAAAGTGACCGTACTTCCAGTTAACTCACCACCAGTAGCTAACGCAGGTGATGATCAAACCGTAGATATCGATGCAACTGTCAACCTTGCAGGCTCTGCAACAGATGAAGATGGAGAACCATTGACATTCGTATGGAGCCAAATAGCAGGTCCATCAGTTACCCTATCTTCAACAACTGACCCATCAGTGACATTTGTAGCACCAAAGGTTGCTGTTGACACAGTACTAACATTCCAATTAATCGCTAACGACGGAACTGTAGACAGTGACGCAGACACCGTCGATGTCACAGTGAAGGGACTTGCCTCAAAAGCACTAACTGCATATGCTGGCAAGGATCAAACAGTCGATGAGCACTCTGTTGTGACTCTGTTTGGCTCTGGAAAGGATCCACTCAAGCACAAATTGAACTACATCTGGACTCAGATATCTGGAGAGAGTGTAACATTGTCAGCATCTGACATTGCAAAGCCATCCTTTGAAACACCTGATGTCTCAAACGGAGAAACAAAGACATTGACATTTGAGCTAACTGTCAGCGATGGACTGGGCAGAACCGCAAAGGACACAGTCTCTATCACAGTGGATCCAATCAACGGTGACCCAACTGCATTTGCCAAAGTCAAAAGTGTAAGAGAACCAGTTTAAGCCTGGTAAATAATTTTTAATTTTATCAATCCCTGAAATCACAAGTATCTTCATTAACCATACCATCTGAGGTAATGCTGAACCTTTTTGGATGTGGAGAAATTCAAAGACGATGTCTATGTGATAACCGACCGCCTTGCATCGAGTCTGCAAAAAGATGACGTGCCAAAACTAAACTTTGTTCGCCAAAGGCTAATCGATCTGTATCAGCAAAACCTGGTGAAAATCAACCATTCCGTACTTGAGCTGATCTGCGCTGCAAACATGATATCAAATGGATACACTGTGGACGTAGAAAAACAGCTGACTGACTCGCTAGTCTGCGACGTCTATGCAAAAAAGAACGATCACATATCGATAATTGAAATCGAGACCGGCTTTACTCCTCCGGAACACGCGCTTGATACCATCGACTATTATGTGTCAAGAATCGTAAGCAAGATTGCTCGCTATAGCAAGTATTGCGCCAAGTTTTCGCTTGCAACGCCTGTAATTGGGATGCTGCCGATAAACAAGATCTTCCTAAGTCCTTCTGCACTGAGGCCTGAGTCTGAAATTAAAAAAATAAAGTCCCTATGCGATAGGTTTTACAAAAACCCTCCAATTGCGTATGATGATATCGTAAACGCAAAGCTAAACTCTGTCTATCTGATTAATATAGACAAAAACTTTGCAAAGGAAATCGATCCCGTGAAATATCACGAGTTGACAATGTTCATTTTGGGCAAAAGCGAAATCGATCTCTGAAAGTAGACCTAAAATATGACAAAATGTATTGATCCATTAGAATAATGATCTGCGGTAGCTGCGAAAAACATAGGCACTATGAGTGCATCGACTGTCAAAATGACCACAAAACCGAGCTGTGCAGCTGTGACTGCCACGTGGACTCTGAGATGCACAAGCACAAGTAAATCGCCACATTCTTCGATTTTCGCTCAAGTTGGTAAATAATTAGAAAAAACCTACTGCCGGCGTTTATTTGACTCAAAAATCAATCTAAAACCATCCTTTTTCTATAATTCTTATTCTAAAGTTCAGACGATTGGTGTGCTGTTTGGTAAACTCAAGATTCATAAACCTAAAAAACAATTCAACGAAGATCATTGACGACCATGACTAGTTTTGGTACATTGGAATATGTTTTAGACAAGTTTTCTGGCACATGGAGCTGGAAAGTAACCGGGGAACGCGCAGTCGCGATGGTCTCAAGGATTATTCCGCAAGCCTGGTACGGCGATGGCGAGTTCGAGGCAATTGTTCCTGACGATCCAAAAAACGTCCTACAGATAAAATGGATAATGGACAGGTACCCGCTTGAGATCCTCTCAAAGACCACGTGGCAGAAAAAGCTACCAATGCCTACAAAACCTGAGCCAAAAAAGCCAAAGAGGATAGAAAAGCTGCAGCTGGCAAATCCCGGAAAACAATTCAAGGGAAACCTGCTGAACTTTCAGAGAGAGGGACTTGACTTTCTAATAAAGTCGTCTGGCAACGCGCTGATTGCCGACGAAATGGGACTTGGAAAAACTGTCGAAACGCTGTCCTACATTGGAACCGAACAGGGTACGTATCCTGCACTGATTGTTGCCCCACTTGTAACTCTGAATAACTGGCAGAGGGAAATTGAAAAGTTTTTGAAACTAAAAAGCAGAAACGGCCGACTGATCGACGACAAGCCGCCAACATCAACAATCATCCGGGTTGGAAAATCAGAAGACCTTGGGAAATACGACTTTTACATAATCAATTATGAACTGTTGTTCAAAAGATACAAGGACCTTGCCAAACTAAACCTCAGAACAATCGTGTGCGATGAAGTGCAAAACCTCCGTTCCAAAACAACGCAAAAGTATCATGCGATAAAGAAGCTGTCTGCACTGGAATCGATAAAGTACAGAATTGGACTTTCTGGCACTCCGATATACAATCGCGGCTCTGAAATTTGGCCAATCGTTGACATTCTGCGCCCTGGACTGCTTGGGAGCTTTAAGGAATTTTGCGAATACTTTTGCTACATAAACGAAAAAGGGAAGGCAATAGTGCTTGAGAACAAACGAGAGTCTCTCCGCAACATGCTGCAAAAACACGTGATGCTGCGACGAAAGAAAACCGACGTGTTACAAGAGCTCAAAGAAAAAATCCGTCACAAGGAAATAATCGATGCCGATATCAACTATTACAACAAGGAACTTGAGAAAATTTGGAAAAAACTTGAGGATGACAGAAAGGCGGCACAGACCGCGTTTGACGCGTCGACCGCATACCAGCGCGCAATCCAAAGCGAAAGACAGGTTGCAGGCGTTGCCAAGCTGCCACACGTGATTAATTTTGTTAAAAACATAATGGAAATAGAAGAAAGCGTGGTTGTCTTTTGCCACCACAAGGCGATTCATTCTTTGCTCCATCAAAGCCTTGCAGAATTCAAACCCGCGTCAATCATTGGAGGACAATCCGACAAGGAAAGACAGAACAGCATAGACACGTTCCAAAACGGCGAGACCAAATTAATGATTGCCGGGTTGCGCGCAGGAAACGTTGGAATTAATTTGACCCGCGCAAAATATGTGATATTTGCAGAGCTTGACTGGAGTCCAGCAATACACCTGCAGGCAGAAGACAGGTTGCACCGAATTGGGCAAAAAAGTACTGTCTTTGCATACTACCTGATGGGCAATGGAACCCTGGATGAGCATGTTGCACGGGTTCTCGTGGACAAGAGCTATGAAATTGACGCAATAATGGACAACAAAGTAGAGTCGTTTGAAAACAAGGAAAAGGCTGAACTGATTTTGGCACAAATCCACGACAAGATACGCTCCATCACGAGCTAGAATTACCAACTTTCACTGTATTTTCAATATGGAAAAGATCAAATACTAAGATCCCATAATGAGTACTTCTTGAGAATAGACAGCTGTAGAAACTGTGGCAATACCCTGGAGGTAAAGAAATACTGTCAAGTATGCAATCAGCCAATCCAGTTCCTCTGCTCCAAATGTGCGCACTATGCGGACGACCCCGTGCATTCTGGATGTGAATTAAAACAGAATCTCGGAATGCAGTCATTAGCTTAGGCTATACAAAATACTCAAATCTGACGCAATCCATGATTTCATATGGATTTCATGCTGGAAGAAGAAATGATTGACTTGTTAACCCTATGTCTTCAAAACCCAGCCTCTCCAGAAGTACCTCGGGCAAAGGAGAGAATAGTGGAAATCGGAAAGGATCTTTATGCGGACGGCGGAGTCGATGCCATGGAAAACATGTTTTTTGCACTAGAAAATCGCATCAAGGAAGAAATCGGAAAAGACCCACTACCACTCCGCTCTTTATGGAATGGAAACACCGATCAGTGGTATTATTAAAAAAGTTCGGGAAAAGGCTTACGCTGCCTTTCCAATTCTAAATATGGCAGTTGAACATGAAGGACATGTTCCCTTTGTTGCCGGTTTTCCGTTCTTGAGAGTGACTGGTTTCATACCTGCCATCTCGCGTTTTGCTCTGCATTTTACGCAATAGCCTATCATGATGTCCTTAATGGCGCGATCTTCTATTACTGGAGGGCTGTAAACAATATTTCACACCTGAGTGGACTGCGATCCAATTTTTGGGCTGTTTTTCTTTATAAAGCAAAAGTATCATTCCATGTCGACATCCTTGGTTTCTTTGCTGAGTATGGTCGGTATGATGACAATTACTGCGCCGATGATTATGTTTGCGCCAAGTGCAAGTGGAATCATGTTTTTCTCTACACTTGACATCAGACTTAGTGCAATCAAAGGCGACCAAGAACCAAAAATTAATCCTGCATTGTACGAAAATCCTGCAGCACTATTCCTTACCTGTGTTGGAAACCTCTCGGAGAAAAACGCGGGGATGGGACCTGATGCAGTTGATACCACAAAAGCAAATATCACAATGTATGCAAAAACGAAACTCGATTTGTTTAATATCGCGTCTGCGAGCGGCACTGACACCACGACTGACGCTATGACAAAAAACAACATCGCCTTCTTTCTTCCAGTTTTTTGCGAAAGCCACCCCGTAATGATCATGCCAATCCATGATGATGCAGTCGCGTAGATCATGATTTTTGCGACATCTCCCTTGTCAAACTGGCCAAACTGCTGCAAATATGTGGGTAAAATGCTAATCGATCCATGGTACATGTAAACCAGCCCTGTCATTATGGCGGCGCACAAAAAGAACTCTTTTCTGTATTTTTTGCCAAGTACTATCGTCCTCAGGGGGGATCTTTCTAGTGCGCCAGACTTATTTTTTGCAGCCCACATTGGGGACTCGCTCATGCTTAATCTTACAAACAATGCCACAAAGCCCGGCACTATTCCTGTAAAAAACAAGACTCTCCAGCCGATCTGCTCAAACAGCTGCCCTGGAAACATCACAGTCGTGATATCAAAAGCAATTGCCGCTAGCAAAAACCCAAACGAAAAGCCGCTCTGTAAAAACCCTGAAACGAGTCCCCTTTTCTGTTTGGCAATGCTCTCCATTGTTATGACTGCTCCGCTGCCCCACTCTCCGCCTGCAAATATCCCCTGAATGAGGCGAATCATTATCAAAAGAATCGGGGCCATGATCCCTATCGTTGCATATGTTGGCAGCAAACCGATTGTAAACGTGGCAACTGAAAACCCAAGTATTGTGATCACCATGGATTTCTTTCTGCCAAACCTGTCGCCGTAGATTCCAAAAATCACCGATCCCAAAGGGCGCATTATGAGAGTGATGGTGTATGATGCAAATGTTGCCATTATGCTAAACACTGGATTCCCTGATGGGAAAAACATCTGACTAATTGATGGGATTACAAGAAGCATCAAAACTATGTCGTAACCATCAAGCGACCATCCAAGAAAAGATCCGACGGCGATTTTCTTTTGCGCGATAGTTAGACTCAACAAGGAATAGTTAGCATACCAGTATTTAGTCCTAGAATTTTTATCTGCCACAAAAAACCATACCGTGTGAAACTTGCGCTAATTCTTACTCTGATGGGTCTTGCAGTTTATTTTTGCGCGGTTCTGTTTGTGATTCCTTCGGAATACTCAAACGTAAAGACGCTGGAGCCTGAGCCTATCTTTACTGCGAAACTAAGCTCAAACCAAATCCGTCTTGGGGATTCGTTTAACATTACGATAGATTCTGACAACTCTAATGATTCTGCCGACATCCAGATAGTGTCAGTTGCGTTTCCAAGCATCACGCAGATTGGCAATACTGTAAAAATCGTAGGCTATAATTTTACCCAGTCTCCGCGATATGTAAAAACCGGGGATGACATAGGCTACGAATATTCCGGCGGAACCGCGTTAATCAAGGCGCAATATCCCTCAATTGAGGCATACAGCAGGCCAGTAAACCCTGGCGCACACTACTCAATTGAGATGAAAATAACCCCCGACTCGGCAGGAAACTTTACCGTCTTTGCAAAGACTGTCGCAATTCCTCATTCTGGCGACCACTCGCATTACCCATATGGTGGGATTAGGGATCACCAAAACGAATACGTGGAGTCTTTTTCTGTAATGGTCTCAGATAATTTAGATAAACCTGGCATGGGATGATGACTGTTGACAATCTCAAAGAGCGATTCTGCCTCAAAAAAACATGGGATGTTTTTTCTTGGCAACGTGCTGGTGAGTCTTGGAATATTGGTTGTGACTACTGGCGGCAGCTGGGACATATCAAACCACTTGCTGAATAGGCCTGAAACGTTTTTCTCGACACCGCACTTTGTCCTTTACTCCGGGGTAATGATTGCGTTGTCCGGGGCAGTCTTGGTAATGTTGAAAAGATCAGACGAACTAAAAACAGAAAATCGCGTTTCAACAAGTCTGGTGCAGATTGGAATTGCGTTGCTAGTCGGCGCCGGACCTTTTGACTTTCTCTGGCACTCTAACTTTGGATTGGATGGACTGCTAAGCCCGCCCCACTTGGTGCTGATATGCGGCATGGTGTTTTCAAGCGTCGGTGCGTTTCTTTCAACTGTAAAACGCCTTGCGGAAAAATCGCATCTCACAAAACACATTCTGACCGTTATTGGCATACTTCCTATGTGGCTGTCTGCGACTGGGCTGTTCTTCTCGTTCTCACTGCCGTTTTCAAAAACCGATTATTTTGATTTCAATCCGAACCCTGTTTTCGGAGCAGTTTTTGCGACACTTGCGTTTCCATTCTTGATTTCAATGATGCTGTCAATGGCATATGTCGCAAACGGCAAAAAATTTGGCTTTATCTCAGTCACCGGCGCGACATTAATCGTAATAAACATGGCAACCTCCATCATCCCAAATCCATGGCTGCATCCGACAATTCCGTTTTACTTGTTTACTCTAGTCCCAATAGTCCTCTGTGATCTGATGCTAAATTTATCTGCAAACAAAATGCGCACATACTTTACAGGTGGAATCTTTGGAATGCTTGGGTATTTTGTGTATTATCCGCTAATCACGCACGTGTACAACAAAATCGAAACAAACCAGATTGTTTCTGCCAGCATGACTGCAAAAATTTACTTTGAAATGATTCTTTCCGTTTTTCCACTCATAGTGATTCCGTGTGCAGTAATGGGCGTGATTGGCGCAATGGTCTGCCACAGGGTGATCCGCTCTGTAATGCGACCCGTTAGCTCACAATTATCCTAAGATCCAGTTTTCCGGCAAGTGCATCCGCATTCTTGATGCTGTCCCAGAGAAATATCTGGGCAGTGTATGTTCCGGGCTTGTCTGTGACCCATGAAATTGCAGACGAAAAAGTCTGCTGTGGCTGTAACGACGCCTGTATCCATGCCAGTTTAACCGGCACATTGTTCTGATCTAATACCTGGACTATGCAGACAAATTCCTGGTTTTTGTCCTGCTTGTTCGTAATGTCTGCTGAAATCTGCACCTGCTGGTTCGTATTGATGTTTTCAGGTGTTGTCTCCCCGAATGCATTTACTAGTCGTGCGTTTTTTAATTCGGCGCGATGTGTGCCATCTAGCGCAAATGCGTGCGGCGTTGAAACTAAAACTAAAACACATATGCCAAAAATCAAAATTTTCTCTAGCACGCATGAATACAAAACTGTAGGATACTAAAGAGTTTGCATGCCGGAATCATTGAGCAAATAACAAAAATGACTTTATCTGAGATCTATTCTGTAATAGTCCCATCTCTCTGGGTCGAACTTGGTAACGAATTCAGCCTTTTCGTTGCCGTCTATTCTCCTCTGAATTACATCCCTTAGGGCAAAACTTGTCAGATACTTGTAGTTCATAGAGTGTGCCTGCATGGTGAATAAATGCCTCATCTCGCTTCCGCCCTGCAGTCCCCAGTATCCCATCTTTAGTGCAATTGGTTCCAAAAACACAGTGTTGCTCTTGCCGAAATTTTCGTCTATTATTTCTGGACGCAGCGTGTAGTTTTCTATTGGTCCGCCTTTTGCAAATCCGATTATTGGGCCATCTGAGCCTCCGAGTCTTAACGTGTTGAGTATTGTCTTTGGATCCCTCATGGTTTTTTCAAAGTGCTCGCTATCAAACTGTAATGGCATTGGCAGTTCGTTGTATATCTCAACTAGCGTTTTTACAAAATCTGAGTCGTCTCTTATTTTCATCGATTCGATTTTTGGAACCAGTTTGAGGTTTTCATACAGATAATCCGATTGAATTTTTATTTCCTGCTGTCGCAAATTCAAGAATCCCGTCACCACATCCATGAAGTTTTTTCTCATGTGCTTTGGCAGTGCTCTTAGGACAGTCTCACACATTTCTGCCTCGTCGTTTAAGAGATCCTCAAAGTATGCCACTGAGCGTTTCACTATGAACGACGGATGCCATGCCAGCGCATGTGCGTTCTTTTTTGCCATGTCCATTGCCTTGCCAAAGTCTCCAAGTGCGTATCCGCTCACTCTGTCAATTATTGAGAGCAGCCATCCAAACTTCATGAAATACTCCTGCGTCTGCGGGTTGTCTTTTGTTAAGGGTGATTCGTTGAAGCATTCCTGAATTTGTTTTTCGGCGCGCTCTTTTAGCTTGCCGCTCCATGGGTATGTTGTGCGCAAAATCATTGCCTTTACTATGTTTAGATCCATGTCCGCATCGCGGCAAAGCTCTTTCACACTGCCGTCATGCGTCAGAAATCTGATCACGTTGTCCTCGTGCGGCTTGTCTACGCTTTTTTGTGGATCAAAGTCATGAAACAGTGCACCTGCATAAAGATACTTGAAATCTTCTGGTCTGACGTTGTTTAGTATGCTCTTCCAATTTAGAACAATCATCGCAACATACGTTACTTCAAGCTCGTGCGTTATGTTGTGGTATCCGTAGTAATCTTTTCCCAGTCCCTGGGACTCGAAGAGCTTTATTGTATAATCTAACATGCGGGTATAGCATGGCTTGTCCAATCCACACGAAACCGACAGGTTGATGATTTCGTTTCTGAGGGTTTGTGGATTTGCAAACAATTGCATTGAATTATCGATAATCCACTCTGTTTTAAATCTGTAGCCAATAATTCAAACGAATTTTGTAAATATTACAAATTATTATGTAATTCTTATACGAGAAATTCAAATTAAAAAAATCTTCCCCGATCTATTCTATGTCAAGTATTGTGTTTTTGATTGAATCAAACAACTTGCTAATGTCGCGCGAACACACACATTGTATTCTACTAAATCGGTTTGTGGTATAATCATGAGCACAAAACAAACACAAATCAAAATTAAATCCCCAATTAAATCCCAAATCAAATCAACAATAATGCACCTTCTTGAGGAAGGATGTTCTGACAAAAACAAAATCTATGCAGTAATCCAAAACGACTTTGACGTGCCAAAATCAGAGATCCGACTGGCGTGCAAGGAGGTTAAAATCGATCTCATGCTAAAACTAAAGGTGCTGCAGTCTGGCGTGCTTGAGCTGTGACGGATCAGTAAAGCTCAAAGCACTAAATTTTTCACCATATGTGGATGGATGAAACCAAAATAATCTCCTCACTGGTGGAACAGCAAGACCGGCTGGATTTTGCCATGTTGGTTGGCGGACTGGAATACCATGTGGAATCATTTAGCATGGAGCGCTCGCAAATCCCGGTGACAAAACCGACTCTGCGCGGAGGAGTTTACTTTTCCAATTTGAAAGAGTTCAAAATCAAGGCAAAGTTTTCAGGCGCCGCACTGTCCCAAGTTCTTTCCAAAACAATGCTGGGGCCTAACACCGACTTTGAGCAGATCAAATTTCTGACCAATATGGAATTGGATGGCGCAAAAAAGCGGCTGGCGATTGTCGCGAATTTGACAAACTATGTGCAGCGTGGAGACGGCCTTGAGCTAAACCTTATTGTCGTTGGAACTGAATTATTCGATTGACGCCTTGTAGTATGCGTCGTATGTCTTTCTTTTTTCTGCGTCTGATAGGATCTTGTACGCCTTGCTTATCTCTGCAAGCCTTTCCGCGGTCTTTTCGTCTCTTGACTTGTCCGGGTGCAGTTCCTTTACAAGCTGCCTGAATCTCGACTTGATTTGTTTTTGGTCTGCGTCATTTGGGACTCCCAACATGTCGTAATAGTTTGGAAGCTTTGATTCTTGTACTTGCTTTCTGAACTCCTCGGCGTCTTTGCTCTTTTTTGAAGAATGGATAAAGTCGTCCTCGTCCTCGTTCCAGGGGGAGTGGTACTTTTCATAATCTCTATTTCGTTTGGAGTCCAAATCTTTTTCCTCGTAACCTGTTTTTCTCCTAAGAATTATGTCGCGTGCAAGATACAAAAACAGACCAACTACTGCAACTGCCATTATGACCAGTGCCAGCCGTACATCCTTTACGCTATAGTACTCAGAAATTTCCTCAGAGCCGCGGGTTGTTTGGGGACTGTCCTGCTGTTGGGCACTTGCCGAAAACGACACAAAGGAAGATTCTGAAATGCAGTATGCCTGCAATACCAAAAACGATGCCAGTATGGATAGGGCGAGAAATCTCATTTAAGCTGAATGATTCTTAAAATTTTATTAATATTCCGTATTCTAAACTAGCCTGAAATCCTCTTTTACGGTGCTTAAAACTATGTTTGTGACTGTCTTGTCCACGTTTGGCTTTGAGGATATCGTCTTGACAAACCTGCTCAACTCGTCTCTGTTTTTGAACTTGGCTACAACTACCGTATCTGATTCCCCAGTAACGTCGTATACGGCACATACGTTTTCAAGGCTCGATAGCTCGTTTTCGATTTCGACCATCTTGCCCTTCTTTGTAAATATCTCAATTATTGCAGTCAGGTCATAGCCGAGCTTTTCATGGTCAATTATTGCGGTGTATCCTTTGACTATCTTTTCTTTTTCCATCTTTTTGATTCTGGTCAATATTGTAACTGTTGACATGCCCAACTTTAATGCCATCTGCCTTGATGACAATCTCGCGTCGACTAGCAGGTTTTTTAGAATTTTTATGTCTGTCTTGTCTAGCAATATGACTCCAGATAGCACTTTACAAATATTAAACCTGTCGTATTTTTTCAAATGTTTTTTTGTTTTGTACCCAATCTAGATTAAATTCGTCGAAGGCGTACTGTGATGTGATGCCATATGATTGAAAAATATTTCGACGTTGACCGCCTTTATGGCAGAATACTGCGATACTATGTTGCCAAAAAACACTACTCAAAGGAAGAGGCTAACGCCATCGCGCAAAAAATTATCCAAAAAGAACGAAACAAGAGGATTTGCAAAAACACCGGCTGCAAGCATTTGCTAAATGATCATATCAGAAACCATGACTCGTGTCTCGTGGAGTCATGCATGTGCGAAAAGTTTACTCGGTAGGCTGTTCGCCTTCTATCTTTTGCACAAATGCCCTAAGCGAGAACGGTTTTTGCAAAAAGTCTACCTTTTTCTTGAGCTGGGCTGTGTCGCTGTTTCCTGTCAGCGCATAAGCGGACGCAAATATGATCTTCTGCTTTGGGCTGACTTCAAGAATCTCCTCTGCTACCTCTGAGCCTGATTTTTTTGGCATTGATTGGTCAAGCACCACAACATCGAATGGCGTCTCGTCAAGCGAGTCAAATTCCGTCCTTTTGAGCTCCCTGTGGTATTTTTCTAGGCATTCGGTGCCGTCTCTTGTTATGACAACGTGATGGCCGTATTTTCGCAAAATTCTGTCATACTGGGTTGCCGTGAACTGGTTGTCCTCAGCAATTAGTATGTTCAAGCTCATGTCTATGGTTTTACTGTTTGGCGTTTTAACCCTAGTCTGTTCTATTCAAACATACACTGGTTCCGCGTAAACCTAGTATAGGAAGAGCGACCAACAGTATTGCATGCCTGAAATATCTGACTTGGTAAAGAAAGGCAAAAGCCTCCTCGTTGACGGGAACTTTGAAGATGCGCTGGCTTATTTTGAGCAAGCCCTGCTGCTAAACCAAAACGATCCTGATATCTGGAATCAAAAAGGCGCCGCACTGCGAAGCCTTGGGCGATACGACGAGGCGCTGGAGTGTTTTAACAAATCGCTCGAAATGGATCCTGCAGACAAATACTCCTCATAAATTCCATATTAAGCGCGCACCGTCTTTGCTGTTGACAACGGAATAATTATTATCTCAATCAAACACTTTTGTAAATGACGAATTGAATAACATTGAAAAGATTTTGAGTCAGGCATTTGATTTGTGCGAAGACGGTGATCTTGAAAAGGCGATAAAACTGTACGACCGCATACTCAAAATCGACCCAAACAATGTCAATGCGCTAATCGACAAGGGCGTGGCATTGCAGAACCTTGACAAGCTAAAGCAGGCGTTGACCTGTTTTGACAACGCGCTCAAAATTGATCCGAAAAACATCACGGCACTTGTCAATCGTGGCTCAGTACTGCATGGGCTGGGTGAGTTCAAAAAGGCGATCCTTTCTTATGATGATGCCATACTGCTTGATAAAAAATGCACGATGGCACTTGCATACAAGGGATTGTCACTTGGGGAATTGGGATCAGTCGAAGAGGCCCTCAAGTATTTCAAAAAGGCATTGCGAATAGACAAGGATTACGATGTCGCCCTCATAAACAAGCAGATAGCTCAAAACTTGTTAAAAAAGTCAAAGTCTGCCTAGCCGGACACTAGTTTCAAAAACCTAGCGTCGTCATTTAGTTTTGCAAATGCCTTGTGACCTCTTGCCTTTGCTCTGAATTTCTGGGAGACACCTGACGCCTTGGATAGTGCATTTAGTGATTCGTTGACACTGTTTAGCATTGCAAGGCTTGCCGCCTTGTCAAACAACACTTCGCCGTTTTCTGGACGGCTTGCTAAAATCGCATCACAGCAGGATACGGCGTCAGCATAACTCCCCAAAGAAAACAGAATCCGCTCCTTGTGGTATAGTGTGATGAGGTCATTTGGTGTTGCATCTAAAATTTTGTTGCAGTAGCCTTCTGCCTCCTCGTACCTTTTTGTCTTTCTCAGAGATGAGATCTTGTTTGTTAGCGCAGTCTTGTCGTCTGGGATGATCTGCAATACCAAATCGTAACACCGTATTGCATTTTCATGATCCTTCATCTTGCCTAGTGCGTACCCCTTGTTGTTTAGGGCAACAATGTTTTTTGGATCTGTCCTCAGCACTCTGTCATACAGTGCTACGGCGTCTTGAAATCTTTTTTTCAAAAACAGGATATTTGCATCTTGTAGTGTTTTTTCAGACGACATTCCAAATCCGCTAAAACACTGTTACGTCGCCAGGGGCTGGCTCTCGTCTTGATTCGTGGTGCTCAACAAATTCCTTGTGTTCCGCTTCCTGGTGCTCTCGCAGTTTTTCTATGGTGTCAAAGGGATTGTTGCAAAGATAGCACTTTGGTTTGTACTCGTCGACAATTGGAAGCACCATGAGCATGTTTGTCTTAAAACATACTTTAATCTTTCACGCCAATTCTTGGCAGGCTGGTTTTTTGCGTATCAAAGTTCCATAATGTTAAATATCGTCTAAAGGCGCACATCTGTATGCAAAAATTGGGATTTCTAATGTCACTGCTGCTCTTAGCAGCAGTAATGGTTGGACCAATTGGACTTTCATTTGCGGAAACAAACTCAAACGCTACATCTTCAGACACTACAAAAACAGACCAAATGATGCAAAAGATGGAAGAAAAGAAACAAACAATCCAGTCTAGAGTGGATGCAAAAGTAAAAGAGCTAAAGGAAAAAGCGCTAAAAAAACAACAAACTCTTGATGACATCGTTGCGTACAGGGCACAAAAGATGCAAGAACTAAAGTCTGCAAAAGAAGGCAAGATGGCAGAAAAGCAAGCGCAAGCAGAACAAAAAATGACTGAAATGAAAACAAAAGCAGAAGACAAAATAACTGAAAGGAAAGCACTTGCGCAGCAGTCTGCAGCAGACAGAAAAGCAGCGTTTGAAGAAAAAATGGCAAAGATGAGAGCACAATTCGAAGACAAGATGGCAAAAAAGGCTGAGTCGCTTGACAAGAAAATGGCGGAAAAGCGAGCAATGCTGGACGAAAAGATGGCTGCAATGAAAGCCAAAGCCGAAGCAAAAGCTCCAAGCAAACCAGCTACGTCTAACAGCACCGAAAACTCGTAACCAAAACTAGCATTTTTTATTTTATGATTAAAATTCTGAATTATTGCGTAGTTACCAATTTATAGTAAAAGCAACATGTCCTGACTATGCAAAAAACTGGAATTATGGTTTCAATCATGCTGCTTGTATCTCTGATTGTAATTCCACATCTGTCGATGGCGGACTCTGCAAACTCTACTGATTCTAAAGTAAAGAGCGGCGTAAAGCCGACAAAACAAACGGCCTCTGAGCGAATACGCGAGTTTGATGCAATCCAGGCAGAGAAAGCAAAAATCGCCGAAGCGAAGCAAAAAGCACTCCAAAGTGCAGACGCGATGAAAAGAAAAGAGGTGATTGACAAGAAAAAACTGCAGCAAGAAGAACTGGATGCGAAGAGAAAGGCGCTGCAGGAACAAAACGAGGCTGCAAAAAAAGTAATGTTGGCAAAACAGCAGGAAAAGCTAGATGAAATTAATGCGATAAAAGAAAGAGCACAGCAGCAAATCAATAACATGACGCAGAAAAGACAGCAGATGCTTGATGCACAAAAGCAAGTGGATACAAAGGCTCAGATTGAAAAGCAAAAGGCGGAACTGAGCCTAACTCAAAAAGCTACAAAAGAAAAAACTCTCCTTGACCAGCAAACAATGCACAATGAACTAGTAAAGAAACAACAAGCGGCCGCAAAGGCAGTCAAAGAGAAAAGACAAGCGCTGGAAGATGCGGCAAAGGCGCACATAAAGACTGCATATGAAAAGAAGGTAGAAAAAGCAAAACAAGCTCTGCTTGAGAAGATAAAGCCAAAGTCGTCTACAAACAAAACATCCGATAACTGAGCAGCACAGTCAGTTTATTTTATATTCATCCTGACTCAAACAAGCCGTTGTTACGCGATTTAATCAGTGAATCAAAAGCGCTAGAACGAGTTTTCTCTGGGGAGGAACTGTCACACAATGACGGTTTGGAGCTAATGGAAAACGATAATCTCTTCACTGTTGGGGCAACTGCGGATCTTGTGAGAAAAGAACTGGTTGGAGACAAGGTGACGTTTGCCGCATCATACTACATGAACTACACGAATTTGTGCGCCGCAAGCTGCCAGATGTGCGCGTTTTACAGAAAGGGGGATGAATCCGATGCGTATACTCTGAGTCCTGAGCAAATTGAGCAAAGGGTGGGGCTTGCAAAACAAATGGGCGCAACAGAGGTTCACATCGTAGGCGGTTTTCATCCTACACTGACACTGGACTATTACGAAAACATGATGAAGATAATAAAAAAACACCACCCAGAACTTACAGTCAAGGCATTCACTGCTGCCGAAATATTCTTTCTATCAAAACTAACAAAAAACTCTGTCAAGGAGATACTGTCGCGACTAAAGGCGGCAGGCCTGGACTCGATGCCTGGGGGTGGCGCAGAACTGTTCCACCCTGAAATACGTGGCCAAATAGTGCGAGGCAAATGCTCTGGGCAGGAATGGCTTGACACCATAGAGCAGGCGCACAACCTGGGGATTAGGAGCAACGCGACGATGCTTTACGGCCACATTGAAAAGCCGCACCACATAATTGACCATCTCATAAAAATCCGTGAGCTGCAAAAAAGAACTGGCGGATTCATCACCTTTATTCCGCTAAAGTTTAGCCTTGACAATACCGAACTGGAACAAAACGATCTTGTAAAACACGAATGCTCGTCCATATATGATCTGAAAATTATCGCCGTATCGCGACTCATGCTTGCAGGCGTGCTGAATAACATTTCAGTTTACTGGGTCGCATTTGGGAAAAAACTTGCACAGGTCGCACTGTCTAATGGCGGAAGCGACCTCGTGGGGACTGCGTTTTCTGAGGAAATATACCGCGCAGCAGGAAAGCCGACTGCCTCCTCAGTGGTGGAGCTGGCAACCATGGTAAAGGAAATTGGACGGGAGCCAATACAGCGAAACACGTTCTTTAAGACGCTAAGAACATTTTGACAAGTGTTTTGTGACTGATTCTACCTTTGACTGTATCGTCTGAGCCTTGTCTGATCTAGAGTCTATCTTGAGAATTACCTCGACTCGCTTTACTCCCATTCTGTGAACCGTCTCTGTAATTATTTTTGCAGCCTCGAATATTTTTTCGATTTTGTCTGATTCCAGAACTGTTCCCATCGGAGTCAACTGGTACTTGATTCCCTCAAAACCACTTATTGCCTCGATTGCACGCGCGACGTAGATGCTCATACTTGTAGTGTCAGTCCCGATTGGGTAGACGCTGATTTCGGCATGAATCATTAAACTTTTGGGAATTAAATTTCATTAAAGTCTTTAGGCTTTTGATCTTTTTCTACTGGTTTTGCGCCGCCTCTTTTTCTTCTTGCACCAAAACTAATCAGAACCAGCAAAAACCCCACACCCGCCACCATTCCAGCTAGATTAGAATAGTTCTTGTTTTCCTGCTGTTTTGCCAGAAGGTCGTCTATCTGGGCCTGCGTCATGTCAGCCTGTCCTATCGGAGTTGAGGAATTGAGATTAAGCAAAAGGGCTAGCCCGACTGATACCATCAGCACTCCTCCGGCCAGTATCTTTTTGTCTACTAGGACCACAACTCTAAATGGGTTTTATTATTATTATACACATCTCTTGATTTTGGGACTTAGATTGGCGGGCTGATTTTCAGCTCAAATTTTGGCACGAGGTTTTTCTCAGACGCCATTGCAAAAAATCTCTTGATTGATTCCTCGCCTGGCTTTCCCATGTCGACTGTGACTTCGTTTACGTACATTGATACAAATTTCTTGATCAGGTCGGCTGGCTTGCCTCTGCTGTATTGCATGGAATAATCAAGTGCCTCGTCCAAGTGGTCAAGTCCGTATTTTATTGAATCGTGAAGGTATTTGTCAAATTTTTGTATTGTTTTTTGGTCAAATTTGTTGCTCATGACGTTGGTCCCAAGCGGCACTGGGAGGCCGTTTGTCGTCTTGTGCCACCATTCCCCAACATCTAGAATTTTTGTCAGCCCTTCGTGCTTGTATGACAGCTGAGTCTCGTGGATTACAAGGCCCGCATCCACCTTTCCGCTGTTCACTGCGTCTGGGATGTCGCTGAACTTCATTTCTACATAATCAAATTTCCCAATCATTAACTGGAGCAGCAAAAACGCCGACGTCATTTTTCCTGGAATTGCGATTTTTAGATTTTTAAGCTGGTCTTGGGAGATGCTTTGTTTTGCAATTACAATTGGGCCGTACCCAATTCCAAAACTTCCGCCGCTGCGCAAAATTGTATAGTCTGGAATATATGCACATGCATGAATTGACACCGCAGTCACATCGAGCTCATGGTTTTGCGCCCTCTTGTTTAGCTCCTCAATGTCGCCAATCACGTGCTTTATCGTAAACTCCGATGGGATCTTGCCTGTGAGCATCCCATAAAACATGAATGCGTCATCTGAATCTGGCGTGTGCCCGACGGAAATTTCCATGTTTGCTGTCTAAAATTTGGCTCTAAATAACGTATTCTAAATTTCCTTTCTTGCCAATTCTCGGATTATGTCTTTTTCTGTGACAAACCCAATTATCTTGCGACGGTCTGTTATTGCGACACCGTGAATTCTGTACTCGAGCAATATTTTTGCAATCCTTGAGATGCTCGTCTGGGCTGTAACTGTGATTATTTGTTTCGTCATCACGTCTGTTATCTTGCATGCCTTGCCATAGTCTTCAGAAAAAACACTCTGCGAATCTCGCTCGTGCCTGAACACTTTGCCCAAAAAATTTCCAAACGTGACAATTCCTACTGGCTCGTCTTGTGAGTTTTTAATCAGCAGGCGGGACACCTGATTTGTTAGCATCTTTGTCAGTCCGTCATGCAGGCTTGAATCATCCCGCACAAAAAAACTGCCATATGTCATCATGTTCTGGATTTTTGTTTCGTCCTTGACATTCTCGTGGTAGTACCTGACAAGATCGTGCTTTGTCATGATTCCCCTGATTCCTCCCTTGCCCCTTATTCCAATCATGTTTGTCTTTTTTGCAAGCATCACGTCAGCGCAGTTTGGAATCGGGGCATACTGATCAACTAGAACTAGTTCGCGCATCGCGCTTGATATTGGAGTCTTTCTGGTGTTTTGATTTTTTGAAATCAGAGCCCTTCCGACGTCCCTTGCGGACAAGATTCCTTTTTGGTCGTCTTTTGCGTCGACTACAAGTCCTGATATTCTGTTGTCGATTATTTTCTCAATTCCGTCATATACTGTCGAATCTTCGTTAATGGAAATGGGAGATCGGATGACATCTTCTGCAGTTACCAAATAGCTGTGTCTTTTTTGCTGGCTTAACAATACAACTGGAAATTTGCTCAAAATCATATAGTGTAGCATGTTTGATTCGCCCAAACAAAACTTTCAAGTTTGCACCATGAAAAATAAAAGCCTCCCATAATAGAAACAAGCATGCAAACAATTCTGGCACTAGAACGTGACATTGCATTGCAGCTGGAATTTATGCATGACTTCAAACCGCAAAAGCCAATCAATCCAAAAAACGCACTGTTCTGTGGAAGCGGTGACTCTCTGGCATCTTCTATGATGGCGGAGTGCTTTTCTGACTATGATGCAAAGGCAGTAGATCCACTCGATTTGACAAAAAACAGGAATATTTCAAAAAACAAACATGTCTATTTTGTTTCTATATCTGGAAACACCGTATCTAACATCCGGGCGGCAAAGATGGCAAAAAAATCAACCGCGATTACAAAAAACGATGCCAGCAAGCTTGCAAAAATGTGCAAAGAAATTATCAGACTAAACTACAATGATTCTAAAACACTGACGTCTGGAAGCATTAGTTTTCTTGCTAGCATGCTTACGTGCATATCTCTGGTTTATCGTTTCAGAATTAGGAATGCCAAAAAACTGTTCTTGTCAGCACAGGCCCAGGCAAGAAAAATCTCGCTGAAAAATAAGGTCTACTTTCTTGGGAACCAGCACACCTATCCTATTGCCATGTATGCCGCCGCCAAGCTGCACGAAGTTTTGGGTTTGGATGCGCGCTATGAGCGGATGGAACAATTCTCGCACATGGGTCTGTTTTCCGCAAAACGAGGCGATACCGTCATAATATTTGAGCGCAATGATCAATACAACAAACGGCTTACCGTGCGACTGAAAAAACTCGGACTGCACGTGCATAACGCGTCAATCGAATCCAGCGACAAAATTTCCCAGGTTGTCTTTTACACATTTGTATCGCAGTTTGTAGCGTTGAACGGCGCAAAAAGAAAACGTCTTGCAGACTGTTATTTTATCACGGAAAAGAAAATTAGAAATGTTAGCTCGTCTATGATTTACTAATTTTTACAAAAATCGCGCCTGTTTTGCAGAAGATTTAATATGTGTTCTAGAAAGATTTCATTCAAATATGAAGTACAAGGCAACAGAGCAGATCCTAAAGATCATCAAAGACAAGAACCTGATTAGGAACTTTGG
>SCVO01000076.1 GCA_004322465.1 Candidatus Nitrosotenuis sp. | reverse complement strand
ATTTGGCGTCAAAAAAGCAGTCGGGATTGATTCCGATGTCGACAAAATTCTACAGACAGAAGAAATAGCAAAGCTGGAAAATTCTGAATTCAGATGCCAGAACATTTTGGAGTCAGACCTATCAGACGCAAGCGTGATTCTTTTTTGGTTTTCAGACACTGGAATAGTCGAGTCCATGCTGGAGAAATTCATGAAGCTCGAAAACTGCAGGATAATCACGATATTTGATCCGCTGCCCGGATTTTTGCCAGCCAAGGTGGACTTTCCGTATTTGATGTTCCAGACTCCGCTCAAAAAGGCAAAAAGTCTCAAAGAGCAGCTAATTGCAATATTTGAAACAGAGTGCATTGATTTTTCCACAGCGTGGGAGCATGCGGAAAGATACACAAAGGCAATCGGATCGCCAGATGCAGGAAACGACAGGTTCCTCACCATACTTCAGACGCTGCTAATTTGGATAAATGCGAAAAACCTCGGCCTGTCGTGCACGGACGAGATCCCAACCCCCATCAAAAGCTACATGGAGATAATGCAGAACTTCTTTGGCATAGAGGTAAAACATCTAATAAAGTAGTCATGCTTTTATTTTGAAATCCCATATACAATCCATGGAAAGAATCCACATCAACGTATCCGCTACAGATTATGACAGAACAAGCAAGGAAATCACGTCCACCCTAACCCTGATGGAGGAAATGGTCCATGAGAACGACTGTTTTGTTGTGACGGATTCAGAGTTTGCGTTTGGATGGCACTTTTACGTCGTGTCCATAAAATCCGGCATGGTGCAAAAATTTGCAGATCAAAAGGGAGAAGAGTTTTCTCGTCTAAAGGGAAAAGGCCTCGAGAAAAAATTCCTGTCATGGCTATCCGAAAAAATGGAGCAGAAGAATCTCAAAGTAAAATTTGCCATAAAGGAAGAAATGGAATCGACCAAGTACGGTTTGTTCTGAGTCTAGGATTCCAGCAGAATTTTAAGAACGCCTGGCTTTCCAGCATGCTCAAATGCTTGGACATATTTGTCAATTGGATATATTGCGTCAATTAGATCATCGACTGATACTAGGCCAGTTGCCAGTGCGTTTATTGCAGGCCTGAATGGTCCGCATCTGGAGCCAACAAAAGTTATCTCGTTTATGATAGCCGGTGAAAGGTCAAGCTTGTTTTGTGACGCAATGGTTGATTTCAAGACAACCGTTCCACGCGGCCTTGCCAGTCGCATGGCGTCCAGGAATCCCGACTCGCTGCCAGTTGCCTCAACTACAACATCAAATGCATGCTCGTCGGAATTCGCTATCGCGGATTTGGTCTTGATTCCGATCTTTTGCAAAAGTGCGGTCTTTCTCTCATGATGACCAAAACAGGTAATATCGTGGCATGAAAGTTTGAGTGCACGTGCAACAAGCTGCGCTAGTCGCCCATCCCCAAGTATGGCAATTTTCCAGTTTGGCTCCAAGTGCAGTTGTTCTGTTATTTCAAACGCCGCTGCAAGCGGCTCTACAAACACAGCCTGCTTGTCAGATACAGAATCTGGCAAGACGTGAATGTTTTCCTCAGGAAGAGAAATGTATTCTGCAAATGCCCCATCCCTTTTGTATATCCCAAGAACCGTCCTGTTCTGGCAGTGTCTTTCCAGTCCTGAAAGGCACGATGGGCATTTTTTGCATCCGGCATTGATTTCACCTACAATTCTTTTCCCAATCAGATCTTTGTTATCAGAGTCCTCAACTATTCCTACAAATTCATGTCCCAGAACGCCGGAATACGACATGTATCCTTTTAGGATCTCAAGGTCCGTTCCGCAAATTCCAGACATGGTAACCTTGATGAGCGTCTCGCCAGACTTTGGTTTTGGATAATCAGCATTCATTGTGAGGCTTTTGCCGTCAAAGTAAAGCGCCTTCATGGTGTACTGTGTTTCTGATTTGCTATTTCTGTATTTGTGGAAAGACGATTTTTAAAAAATATTAATAGATGTGATTCGGGCAAAAGTCATATCCAGTAATGATGCAAAAAACCAGCTACGTCTTGCGTTATCAGCAAGCATTGGAGTTTTGGCGTGTTTTATAATAATTGGATTTCTGGGACTAAATTTTCCGGTTGCCCTGCTTTTTGCACCTTTGGGCGCAACCGCGATTTTGGTTTTCGGAGTTCCCGAAAGTGTCTTGGCGCAACCCAGACATGTCATATGCGGACATTTGATAGCATTCGTTGTTAGTTTCGGTTTTTTGTCAATAATAGTGCAGAGCGGTTTAGATAGTCAAATCATGAGAATTGTTTTTACGGCGTTTGCAATATCGTCATCCTTGTTTATCATGTATGTCGGCAAAGTCATACATCCACCGGCGGGAGCTACTGCCTTTATCGTAATGGAGTCACACGGCTATTCTGAGGCTACAACACTACTTGCACCAATAATAGCAGGCTCGCTTCTGATCATTGGGATAGCTGTTCTTCTAAACAGAAAACTGGCAAAAATTCAGTACCCAAAATACTGGTAAAACGGCGTATTTTACTACTATTATGTCAACTTTGCCCCATTGCCAAGGTTAAGATATGGAAAGCGTGATTTTCAATACGAAATGAAAAAGTCAGCAGAGCCGGCATCGCTCCATATGCTCTATCAGTCACACTATGACACCTTAGTAAGGCAAAGAGATGAACTGATTGCAGAAATTGAGGATGTAAACCAGCAAATAGTAGAATTAAAGAAAGAAGCTAAGGAAAAAGGGACATTACTTAGCAATCCAGAATAAAATCCCAAAGCATAACTTTCAGCGTTAACATCCAATATTCAGTTACAGGATTTTCAATGACATGAAATTAAGATAGTCGGCGTTAATTTCATCAATGTTGAAGAAAATTTTATTGGATACCGTGCCGATATTATGCAATTGTCAAAACCTGGGGAGTCGTTTGAGAGTCAAATTGCACTGATGTTACACAGTGCCGACTTTGTGATAAAAGAACAGCCGCACAGAATAATGCACAAAGGAAGACAGATTGGGGATTTGGACGTTTTAGCGCAAGATCCTTCCAGCGGCGAAGTCATAGGAGTTTCATGCAAAGATTGGTACGGTCATGCCCCTGGCTCTGAACAGTTCTCCCACCTTGTAGAAATGCTTGAGTTTGAAAGTCTGAAATACGGAATCTTTGCTTCGTCTGGAGACATTGCAAATACCTTGCCTCTAAGAGCAGAGCATGTGAGAAACACAAAAGGAATAAACATTGTTTTGCTAGACCATGACGAAATTACAAGATTAAAAAAACTTGCATATTCCAAACAGGCAACCGACATTGAAGACTATTTTAGAACAAGACTAGGCCTCAGTGCAAGTAGAAAGAGAACCATTGCGGACGAGATACGTGCACAAAAGGATGTAAGAATATGCCGCACGGTAGCATGCGAAAGACTGCTTCCAGTTAATTTCTGGAACGAAACGCCGCGATACATTATGAATAATCGCGATCTTGCGCCGTCAGATTCCACACTAAAGCTTGAACCGTATTTGGTGATAAATTACAGACTACACGTTCAAGCGTGGCATCCAAGTACTGGCAAATTGCCAAAACAAAACGATGGTAGTGGGATGGTCATAGTTGATGCGGTTCAAGGCGCGATTCTATCCGAAAATGATCCAGTCTTCAAGCATTTGATAAAAAACTACACAAATGCGGAAATGCACGTATCGGTTCAGGAAAAAGGATTCACAATCAAAAAAACAGAGTCGTTTGTAAATCAGAGAGAAACAGTACGAGCCGTACGCGAACAGATTGCTGCTCAAAACGAAATCAGAACTCATTATACGACTGCAAAAAACGAACAAAGGCAAAAAATTGTAAGGCCGAGGGCAGACGACGTCCACATAATCGGCACATATCTGATTCATGTACCCATTTGGGATGTTACGTTCAATCTAGGAGACAAGACGTATCGCAGAGCCTACTTTGGATATGACGACGGCGATGTGATCGTAGATGAGATGTCAAAGTGTCAAATCAAACCGTGCGAAAATGGTACCAGTTCTATCTGTTTGGCGTGCCACTCCACTACATGTGATACCCACAACCGCCCCTGTTTGATATGTTCAGATATTTTGTGCGAACTGTGTGTGCACACATGCATAGACTGCAGAAAAAACTTTTGCAGTATCCACAAACCATCAGCCACTTGCGGTACGTGTGAATCGATTTTATGCCAAGATTGTGATTCCGTTTTATGCACGGAGTGCAAGACTGTGGTGTGCTCCAATCACAGAAAAAAATGCATTCAGTGTGTAGGCTATGCGTGTAGTTCCCACACAATATTGAAAAAATATGCGCTCATTACAAAGAATTTTTGCAGTCAGTCGTGCTTTAACAGATTCGATGAAACGTACAGAGCGAGTGGAGTGCTTGGCAGATTCAAGAAAATACTAAACAGACAATTCGTAAATTTTTAGCTGGGAAATTCTATGGCTTTAATCCGCCAGTACATAACGCTATAATCTGAACCAGCACTGAAATTACATCCATGTTATGACAAGCATTCCAAGATTATTAAAGGTTCAAAGACTGTTATTTTTGTGCCTGATTTTCGTCTTTTTCAGGCTCGACCGAATCAGATTTGACTTGGACATTCTCAAACGAGCCGAAAACTTGTGATTCCTTTCTTCTTTTAAGATACAGGCTTGTTCCTGCGGCAGCCATTCCTCCAAAAAGTATGATTCCGGTAACAACCCATTCAGGATTCATAACGATTTGAATTTTTTCATGGCTTCTTTAGCTAGGTTTTCCAGATCAGATGTTGTAATTTTTGTAGGATCGTCAGAAACCAAGGCTTTGTCATAATCATCCTTTGTTGTGTTCATTTTCTTTTTTGCATCAGACATGACATTGAGTACATTAAGAATTAGATAAGCTTTGATTAATTATTTGTAGCCAGTGATGACACTGGCTTTTATTTTGATAAAATCCATTCCAGAATCTGGATTTGCCCCCATTTTTCCGCCTCGGTGTCAAGATCGTCATTTTGGTATCCAACCTCGTAGGCAGTTCGAATGTCATCAAGCAATTTTCGTATTTTTGTTTCATCTAACATTATATCTCACATTTTTGATTTCCTGCAGCTTTAGTTCCGTTTGTTGTATGATTTTGCAGTATCCGTCGGCGATTCTTTTGTGATAATTGTACTTTTGTTGATGGTTTTTCAGCTCATCTTCCAGGCTTTGGATTACAACAGTCTGGGAGATGCCTGTAAGCGTACGACTCATGGTCTTCTCTCCAGCCAGTCCATCTCCTCGCGGGCGTCACGTATCATCGCCTCACACACCCTTGCCATTCCCGCGTGGTATTCTAGCTGCGCTTCTAGTCGGTTCAGTGAATAGTTTTGGTACTCCTTTGCAAGGAATTTTGGAAGCAGTCGGGTTATCTTCATTTCCTAGCTACTTCCGTAAATCATTGGTTTTTCATCAGGGCCGTCATCGAACTCCCTGATAATTCTTGGATACATTGTTGTTTGACTCATGAAATAGGTTGGGATTAGAAATTATTATATAACATCACAATAGTATGCATAATGTAGATACTATAATGAGTAACCTCTCAAAACTACGCATACACATAGCACCTGTCGGCTTTGAAATTGACAGGATCGTGCTTTCCGCCGTAAAAATGAAGGCAGACAAGATATGGCTGATTCGCGATAGCAATCCAACAAAAGACAAGGCAAGGCCATACATTGAAAAGATTGTAGCCGAGTTCAAAAAAGAAAAGATCAGAGTTGAATTTGCAGAATCCGATAGAAACGATGTCTTTCAAATCCTAAAGGCAGTAAAGGAAATCTTTGAAAAAGAAAGAAAGAACGACATTTACGTCAATGTCTCGTCTGGCTCAAAAATTCAAGCAATAGCCTGTATGATGGCATGTATGATTTTCAGAGAGAGCAATGCCACTCCGTATTATGCAGAGCCTGAGAGTTATCCTGCTAATTTAGGAAAGCAGCAGTCAGTCGGATTGAAAGATTTAGTCGAATTGCCAAAATATGAGATCCACAAGCCAAAGCATGAGCTTGTAGAGGCGTTAAAAATAGTAAAAGAGCACAGCGGCAAGATAACCAAAAAAGAAATGGCAAAAATTGCGGAGGAAAGAAAACTAATCACAGTTAACGCCAGAGAGGAGAACTTTGAGCAAGCTAGATTTGCAAGCCTTGACAAAAACATCATACAGCCGCTAGAGGAACATTGGAGATTTATCGAAATAGAAAAAATAGGAAGAAACCGCTGGATAAAGATAACCCCGGAGGGAAGTCATGCCGCTGAATTTCTGATATGAAATATGAGGATGTAACAACAACTATTTTTATTTGCCGAACTCATCAAGCATGAGAAATGACGGGCATAACATTGAATCCTGAGCAACAGCAGGCAGTTACTCATTCAGGAAGCCCATTACTTGTGATTGCCGGCCCGGGAAGTGGAAAGACCAGAGTGATTATCGAGCGAGTAATGCACCTTATCAAATTAGGAATAAAATCTTCTGAGATTCTATGCCTCACATTTTCTGAAAAAGCCGCGGAGGAGATGAGACAAAGACTCGAAAAACTTACAGATATCACCGAGATGGAAATCAGCACGTTTCATTCTTTTGCAAAGGAGGTTCTTGAGGACAATGTTCTTGATTCAGGCATAGGGATGTCATCTGGCGTAATCAAAAGATCCTCTCAGTTGGTCTGGGGCCTTAAACACATTGACGATTTCAAATTAGAGTATCTGGAAATCGGAAACAACTCTGTAGAAATCATAGAATCCATAATAGACGGAATTAGCACGTTCAAAGACGAGCTGATATCTCCTGAAGAGCTTCAAAAATACATCAGGACCAAACTGGAAAAAAACATCTCAGATGAGGAAAGAAGTTTTCTTCTCAAGTTATCTGATTTATGCAAAGTTTATTTCAAATACCAAGAATTTCAGCGAAGCAAGGCAGTGATTGATTTTGACGACATGGTCATACAGACAATTGGACTTTTCAAAAAGAAACCAAATGTTCTCTCAAAGTACCAAAAAAAGTTCAAGCACGTTCTTGTGGACGAATTTCAGGACAACAATTTCGCACAGCTTGAACTTGTTAAATTAATTGCAAAAGAGGGCAATGTCACAGTCGTAGGAGACGATGACCAAAGCATATACAGGTTTCAGGGAGCATATCTGACAAACTTTAAGGATTTCCAGTCTCATTTCCCAAAAACTACAATCATTGTTTTGAATCGCAATTACCGCAGCCCACAGAACATAGTGAGTCTTGCAAGCCAATTACTGGAGGGCCTGCCTGAAAGACAGCAAAAAAAACTCAGATCAGAGTACGAGGAAGGCGATAAGATTACTGTAGCTCAGTGTGCAAACGAATCAGCCGAAGTCGAGTTTGTTGTCAAGACCATAAAGGAGCTTGTTGGTAAGAAAATCAAACGAAGGGATGGAACGGATAACCCTCTTACCTACAGAGATTTTGTCATATTGTCACGAAGAAAATCAGAGGGGAAAAAGTTTGCCAAGTCGTTGAAGGCGCATGGCATTCCAACCAATTTCATTGGCGAGTCCAACATCTTTTCATCTCCAGTCATAAGAGATATGATGGCGTTTTTGCGAATTGCAAACAAGCCAACTACTGCAGGAATTGAGATCTTCCGCTTGATGAAAAACCATGGAATTTCTGAGATGAACATAGCTAGGATCAACTATGCTGCAATGAAGAAGGCCAGAAATGATCCTACAGATATTGACTTTGTTTTTGAAACGTTGAAAAATTGCGACAGTCTTGATATCACGCAAAAAGACGAGGCAAATGAGATTGCACAGCAGATTCAGAAGATAATAGATCTTGAGAGCAAGTCAACAATTAGCGAGATGGTATACCAGATAATGATCTCAGTATCCGACCTTTACAAGCGACTCATACAGTCAGATACTCCGGAAAACAGAAGGAATCAGCTGGTATTGAAAGAGTTTTACAACATATCAATAGAATACGAGTCGCTAAACCCCCAGGGTGAACTGGACGATTTCATAAAGTATCTCTCCCTGATGGGCCAATTTGACATCGAGTTAAAGGAAGGCGTTGGCGTGGATGATTCCATACCGGTCACTACCATACATCAAAGTAAGGGCCAAGAATTCCCAGTGGTCTTCATTGTTGATGTTGCAACTAACAAACTCCCACTGAGATACCAGGCAAAAAAATTCTATGTCCCAAACGAGCTATCCAAAGGAGTCATCAGGACGGAAGATGAAAAGGAACTCTACGTACAAGAAGAGAGGAGATTACTCTATGTTGCAATGACAAGAGCGCAAAACCTGCTCTACATAACCTATGCAAGGAGGTACGGCCAGAATGTCAGGGAGACAAAGCCTTCAAAGTTCCTAGAGGACGTAAAATTTGACAAAAATCCACTCATCAATGTCATAGAATATCAAGGCCAAAATGGAGAAGCGTTGCTTGAAGAAGAAAAGAAAATTGAGAGAATAAAGCAGGATCTTCAGACAAAAGCCGTAAGGTCGCTCAACCAGATGCACCTCAAGAGCGCCATTCAAAGAATAGTCGAGCTTGCCAAGGTAAAGCACTTTGAGGAAAACGGGACAATTCAGAATTTCAAACCAGAGGACATTCTGAAAATAGACAACAATGACGCAAATCTTGATGCTGAGCTTCAAGGAAAGAAAGTTCCGATAATTAGCAAAGACGAACTAAGGCTAAGCGCATCGAAAATCAAGACGTATCTTGACTGTCCGCTGAAATTCAAATTTGCCCACATATTGCAGGTGCCTACGCCCCCCAAACCATACTTTGATTTAGGAAGCGCAGTACATGCAGTGGCAGAACATCTAACAAAGCTCCAGCTTGAAGGAACGCCTTCAACAGAGGAACTTGCATTTGAGATACTAGCAAGAGAGTGGAACTCAAACGGTTTCCAGAACGAAACTCAGGAGAACCAATCAAAGGAGAAGGCAAAGGAGATGATCAAGACATACCTCAAGTGGGTAAAAGAAAATCCAAATTCGCCAGTTGCAGTAGAGCAAAGATTCACCGTGGAAATAGGTGGGGTTCCGTTCAATGGCTTTATTGATAGAGTGGAAAAAACGTCGGATGGTAAGTTTGAGGTCATTGATTTTAAGACGGGCGGAGTCTATGAAAACAGCAATTCAATCAGAGAAGACCCCCAAATGAACATCTATGCTTTGGGTGTTGAGAAAATGTATGGTGAGCAGCCGCAAAAGACTTCACTGTTTTATCTAAAGCATGACAAAATTATAGAAAATCCGATCGAGAGACAACAAGTCGAGAAGGTCAGACAGTCCATTGATGAAAAAGTCAAATCAATTCTAAATGAAGAGTTTGAGGCAACGCCTAGATATCAGACTTGCAGAATGTGTGACTTTTGGAGCATTTGTGATCAGAAGGAAGTAGACGAATAATATTCCCAAAAATACGTACTTTGATAATTCCGTGCACCTCATGATTAACAAAAGTGTAGGCCCTCGAGGGGAATCGAACCCCTGTCCGGGGATCCACAGTCCCCTATACTAGCCACTGTACTACGAAGGCCACCTAAAAAAGGTCATTTCATATCAAGTATTAACCTAACTCTAAATTTTGAAAGTTTAATATCATCTTGTAAAATGGTAGAGTCATGCAAGGAAAAGGCTGGTTTATTGGAATGGCAATAACTGTAGCTGTAGTTTGGGCAGGCGTAAATTACCTGTTCCCGTGGAAATAGTCTTTAGTCTACTAGCCATCCGCGCTTGTAAAAGTGCAGTAGCATCCAGAGAGCAGGTATTCCAGACATTATTAGGACAAAGATGAATGTGGTGTACGGTCCCAAAAATGTCCACGAGCCGGTTTCTATCCCGCCTGGAATGTTTACGTTCATCCCATATATGGCGGCAATTACAGACGGCGGAATCGTCAGCGTAAATATGATAGTAAGAACACCGAGGATTTTGTTTGACTTTTCAGTACTGAGCATAAAGTCG
>SCVO01000075.1 GCA_004322465.1 Candidatus Nitrosotenuis sp. | reverse complement strand
TTTGGTTGGAAAGGTACCTCTGCTGACTTGCCGCAATCGGAACAAGTGCATGGATACATTTTCTTGTTGTATGACATATTTGTCGGCTTTTTTGTCCACATAAGAATGATTGGGCTTTTTCGAATTCAAATCCCAACTAACACTTAATAGTCTCACGCCTAGGTAATCGTCTTGCCAAGAAAGCAGGACCATCCGTCCTTGATCAAGGGACTGATAGATCATTTTGTGTCAAGCGGCCTCCACATCCAGTATGCAAACTATGCGGGCTTTGACAAACCGTTCATCATAACAAGGCACGCGCCGGATGTCATTGCAGTAAATCCCCAAAACCAGCTTGGGTACATCGGAAAGGTAAAACTCTGCAACGAGCTCGGAGAGCAGTCCACAAAAGAACAGTTTACGGACTTTTCAAAAATACTCATGAAGAGTGGCAAGTCGCAGGGATCAAAGCTTCCGTTTTTCATCTGCGTGCCGCAAGAGTGCCACTCAAAAATAAGACAGACATATCATGATTTCAATATAGCTTGGAGAGAAAACATCCAGGTACTAGGATTCTAATTACAAAATTTTTTTGCGGGATAAGGTTTTTTAGGCAACCGAACTTGGCAAGTGTGCTTGCTAGCAAAGAAGAACATCGGAATCATATCGGCAGGGGTTGCAGCTGCAATCATAGTGGCAGTTGTCGCGATGCACTTTGGATCAAGCAACACGCAGACCGCACAGTCGGCATCCGATATTGCAGACTCGTCAAAGATTCAGGGTCCCACATTCCAGCAGAGCGATATCGCAGGAACATACAAGGTGAACACAGAGTGCGAGCTGATTTACGGCATTGCCTTTGGCGTGTACCCCGACGGCGAAAAGCTGCCGGGAGTGAAAATAGACAACCTGCTTGCCAACTATCCGGAGGAATTCAAGCCGTGGAAGGAAATCCTGCAGAACCCAGACAACAGGACTGCGTTTTTCAAAAAGCCTTTGTCAGATGAGTTTCGAAGCGTCTTGACAACTGCGCTCATGAAGGAGACTTCCATAAACCCAAAGCTTGAGCAGATTGCAATGATCGTGACTGGCGGAGACGGCAAGGCAAAGCTGCAGCAGGCCTTCCAAGAGTTTCAGTGCCAAAAGTACTTTGACGACAGGCAAAAGAAATAAAATTTAACCGCACTTACATTTCAGAATATAGTTAAGATAAAAAATTAGTGACTATGTCCGCAACCGCAAGAGTCGTGGCCATGATCCATTTCCGTGCCTTGAGTTTTTGTGCACTTGGGGCATTTGTTTGAGCCAGTTGGTGAAAAGAACCCAATTCCGCAAGATACGCATTTCATGCTAGTCATATTGACTAACGGAAAAATCAGCTATTTATCGATATGCATAGCCGTTCAAAGTAATCTATAATAGCGCAAAAAATACGAGCAAAGACCGTATGATGATCAATGCCGAGAACACGCAGCCGCTGAAAAAGAAGACAAAGGCGCTGTGCTTTTTTGTCGCAGAAAAATCAGAGGAGCCTTTCGGACTGCCAAAGATTGACGCAAAGTTACTTGCCGCAGTAAAGCAGTCCGCAAAAGAAACCAAGGGAAAACGGGGAAGCATCCACATCATTCACACCCACGGACTGATTCCCGCGGAAAAAATCATTCTGGCAGGACTTGGGCACATACACAAAATCACTCACGAGACAGTCAGGGTATCGTCTGGAAATGTTGCAAAGAAAATAAGAGATCTCGGGATGGGCGAGTTCTCCATTGTCCTCCCTGACAAGTTTCCGATAAAGGTAGACTCTGCGGCAAGCGCAATAGTCGAGGGAGTGAGCTTGTCGCAGTATTCATTTGACAAGTACAAGAAGGAAAAAACCCCGGCATTGCAAAACATTTCAATCCTAGTATCAGATCAGGCCAAGATTTCTCACCACGTATCAAAGGCAAGGACCGTTTCAGAAAGCGTAAACTTTGCAAGAAGCATTGCGAACCTTCCCCCGAACGAGTGCGCGCCCGCGCACATGGCAGGGTTTGCAAAATCCCTGGCGGCAAAAAACAAGCTCAAGTGCGCGGTTTTGTCAAAAAACGAGCTGCGCCAAAAGGGATTTGGCGGAATAACGGCGGTGGGCCAGGGAAGCAAAAACGAGCCAAAGATGATCATACTAGAGTACAACGGCAAAAAGGACGAGGCCCCGACGGTGCTGGTGGGAAAAGCAGTTACCTTTGACACCGGAGGAATATCAATCAAGCCTGCGGAAAAAATGGACGAGATGAAGTTTGACAAGTGCGGTGGCTGCACTGTTTTGGGAGTGATGAAGGCAGTGTCGGAGCTAAAGCTGCCAGTAAACGTAATAGGAATAATTCCGTCAGTCGAGAACATGCCGGGCGGCGAGTCGTACAGGCCTGGCGACATCATAAAGATGTACGGCGGAAGCACTGCCGAGATTCACAACACGGATGCTGAGGGAAGGCTCATTCTGTCTGACGCGCTCTCATACGGAGTTAAAACATACAAGCCAAAGGCGATACTTGACTTTGCAACCCTTACCGGCGCATGCATCGTGGCGCTTGGCGCAAACGTCGCGGGGCTCGTAAGCAACAACAACGGAATTGTAAGCAAGGTAAAGAAATCATCAGACAGGACAGGGGAGGAGGTGTGGCAGCTTCCGCTGAACGACGATTACATGGACATGATAAAGTCTGACAACGCAGACATCAAGAACGTCGGAACCGGCAGGGCAGCAGGCGCAATTACCGCTGCCGCGTTTTTGGCAAACGCAGTTGGAACCGTACCGTGGGCCCACTTTGACATTGCGGGAACCGCGTGGATCCAGACTGGATCAAAGGAAAAATCGTACAACCCAAAGGGCGCAACAGGGTTTGGCGTAAGGCTTGTCGTAGACTATCTGAGCTAGTAGCCCCTAGAGTTTCTGTCGGGTGTGCCGACGTTTGAGTTTCGAAATCCGTGCTTTTCCATCATGTGGTTTAGGAATCGAATGTCGTTTTCCAGCTGCTGGCCGCAGACTGCACATGTTTGCATGGTTCTGTGTCCAGAATCGCATCTTATAATTGATTAAAAGATGCCAGCACTACTGCTTCCCAAGAGCTCTCGCACCTTAGTAGCACAGTAGCGACATTGGGTTTGACTTCCAGGTTCGGAAAGAGACTGGGTCGCGCCCCA
>SCVO01000074.1 GCA_004322465.1 Candidatus Nitrosotenuis sp. | reverse complement strand
CTTTAGCAGTCTTGCCGCATCCTCCTGCGCGTTCTTTAGCAGTCTTGCCGCATCCTCCTGCGCGTTCTTTAGCAGTCTTGCCGCATCCTCCTGCGCGTTCTTTAGCAGTCTTGCCGCATCATCAGGTACGCTCATTTTCTAACCCTTAGGCATGATCCAACGCAATTGCACATAATTTGTTACTACCTTCATACGATATTTGGGTTAGTTTGTTTTTCGCAAACAATATGCGCACATCCAAAAACACAACAGCAGTGATTACCTGCTTAGGTAAACAATTTAGCTTTTATATGCATAACACTATCTGGGATAGCAATGGATGCAACTGACACCCAAATTAAGAAGGCACTAGTCGCCTTTGCAATCGAAAAAGCGTTAATCGACATGGGCGACCCCGTGTTTGAAAAGGTCGCAAAGACGCTTAAGAATGACCATAATTGCTATATTCCAGACTGCTACGAGCATCCAGAGTATCTGAAAAGAGTCCTATCTGATCTGTACGGGAATGCGCATATCACGATAATCAATTCAATAAAAGAAAGCTTACGGGAATTCTCCCAGCAGGAATCGATCAACCGATTCATTTCTGTTTTAGAATAAAAAATGCAAACTGTTTTTGAGACCGTTACTGCAAAAAAATACCTACTTCTGGCGCTGATTGCATGTGCATCCATAAACCTCGCTTCTAATTTTATTGGAAATGACACCGCAATATTTGTGGGAAATATGATGTACATCCCAACAGCTGGGGCTTTTTTGATTACTGCCATGTTGACAATATCCCGCTTTGGGATGTCTGGGAATGTCGGGCTTGCGTGGATTTCGTTTGGAGGTTATGCGATATCTTGGTTTATTGCAGAGATGCTGTGGATTGTTCAGGAACTGTACCTTAAAATCGACCCATTTCCGTCACCTGCAGACATATTCTATATTGTGGGATATCCTTTTTTGCTGATGTTTTTTATTTCATATCTGCAGCCTGTACGACGAGCAATAACAAAAAAAATGCTTACTGCCTCATCCTTATTTGCGATGGGAATTCTGATCCCAAGTCTCTACCTTTCCCTGGAGACGAGTAAAAATACCGACTTGCTGCAATCCGTACTGTCGCTGATCTATCCAATCTTTGATGCTGTGGTGATAATCCCTGCACTGCTTGGGGTCGCACTGTTCTTCAAAGGCCAGGTGAATCTGACGTGGACCCTCATATGCATTGGTACGATATCTCTTTTTGTAGCTGATACTGCGTTTCTGTTTGGGCAAAGCGATGATTCGTATTACACTGGAAACCCAATGGAAATTCTGTTTTACTTTAATTACATTTTTCTTACTTTTGGCGTATACGGGCATATGAAATTATTCCAAAGGCCAAAGCAGGATGCTCAACATAGGTAGCTTGCTATTTTCGTATGGTCATACCTGTTGATGGTGCCAATCACTCAAAAATCCAACGATTATGGCTTTTCCCCCGTTTGCCAATAACCAATAATGGTAATAATTGCCAAAATCTGGTCTAAAATCAAAGATTTTCTGGATAAAATCTACGAGTTTTGGCATTATGGAGAACTTTAATAATTATGCTAACTCACTCATTTTCAAATGTGGAAATACGTTGACATTGGGGATGGAGAAAGAATCTTTCATAAAATAGACGAATTCATTTTTTCAAAAAAAACAAAATACCAGCTGCTGGAAATTGTTAAAACAAGAGATTTCGGCAATGTCTTGTTTTTAGACGGAGACCCACAATCTTCAGAACTTGATGAGCACGTTTTCAACGAATGTCTGGTGCATCCCGCAATGATAACTCACCCAAAACCGAAAACCGTCTTTATCGGAGGCGGAGGGACGGGTTTGACATTACGCGAGGTATTGCGTTACAATACAATTGAAAGAGTAGACATAGTGGATATCGATAAAGAGGTGGTTGATACTTGCAAAAAATTCTATAACTATGCTGCCGAATCTTTCACAGATCCGCGTACCAGGCTATACCATGAAGATGCGAGGAAGTTTCTCTCACAAACAGAGTCTAGGTACGACTGCATATTTTTAGATACGACCATGCCCCATCATGAGGACATAGCTGCCCCGTTGTATCGAAAAGAATTCTTTGAAACTGTAAGCCAAAAATTAAAGCCTGATGGGATATTTGCCACTGCTGCAAACTCTGCAGATTTTAGACACTCGACAAGGTTTGCGTCCATCGTCAAAACCTTGCAAGATGTCTTTACTTTTGTAAAGCCGTACCTCACTTATGCGCCTCTTTTTGGCCAAGACTGGGCATTCGTGTCTGCATCGAACGTGTCTGACCCCTCTGAATTGGCACCGTATGAGATAGACCGAAGACTTGTGGAGAAAGGATGTGACGGATTGAATTTCTATGACGGAACAACCAATCAGCGCATATTTTCGATTGACAAAAAGCTAAGAAAAATACTGAATGATGATGGGCATGTTTTGACTGACTCTATCAAGACCAGGGACGAGATATTTGTACCAGAGTTGTCCGAATCACATGGTTTTGATAGTTATGTGAATATGGTGGATTTGGCTTCCCATCAAAACATAATTGAGGTCACAAACACGCCTCACAAAACTTTTTGATGCTTGTACAACGAATAAATGATAATCATCCATCCTGCCTGCCAAAGGGCATTCACGATGTGGGTGTCTGTGTATTGGTTGAATATTTCAAGATAATAATACCAAATATCTGCAAATATGTGGAAAAATAATCCGACTGCAAGAAGTGACCAAACCACGGCTAATGCGCTATGCCTGAATGCCTGTGCTCCCAAAATAGCAAATGGAATTGCAGTAGCTGCTATTGAGACGAAGATCAGACTGTAGTAATAGTCAAAGCTGGTTCCGCCGTTCTCCGAAATTGCCAAATATGAATATGCGCTGACAATAAAAACAGGAATTGCAATCATCCAAATTTTTGTTTTTTTGGTTACTTTGACCTCAAAGCCTCGGATGTTTGTAATCATGTGGTATATTGCAAATGGGTAGAATGAAAAATAAAAAATGTCGGCAAAAGACGGATATGGCTCTATGAACAAAACGTTCTCGTAAATCTGCCACATGATTTCCGCAGTGAGCCACATCCCAAACGCTATGCCCAGCGCAAAGTATGCTCTTCCAAATATTTTGCCTGGCCAATATAGTTTTGAGATAATAAAGGCGGATATCATGACAACCGATTGCAGTGACAGCTCGATTATGTCTATGGCGTTGAATTCTGGCGTTATGTCCTTAATTGCATTATTGACAACATGATATGTTACGGTTAAACAAAATATTATTACCAATATTTTATAGTCGATCCTTCCCCCAAGATGTTTTGGGACGGGATTTGATTCTGACAAACCCATGAAGTATGATTCCATTAAATCTATTTAATAATGTGACCTTTTGCAATCGCACCACACGCCGATGATCTTCTGATTGTGATGCTCCGCAGGAGGTATTATGTTACTATAAAATGATCATCTTAAATCTCTGAATAACTATTTCCAATTGTGGAAATGGTAGCGTAATATGAGCACATCATTACAATTCCCAAAGGTCAATTCTATACTTTCTAGACTTCCTAAAATCAAAACTTCCACTACTGTTGGCTTTGCCGTTGCCATTCTTGCGGCTGCCTTGTCTTCTCTGCCAGACGTGCTATCAAAACCGCTGGTTGACCCAACAGTTGCTGGAATTGCTCCAGTTGAACCCCTGATGGTTGTTTTCATAATGTACTTGGCAACAGGCATATTTTTTACTCCAATCACAAGACTCCAAAAATCTAGCACTCCGATTAAAAAATCGTCCTATGTGGTTCTCATAATTTACGGTGTGGCGTCAGCTTGCTCAACCATTGCTTTTTCTTTTGGATTAAAAGAGACAAGTGCAACAAACGCATCTATTCTATCCAACAGCGAGATAGTTTTTACAGTATTGATTGGAATGATAATCTTCAAAGAATACTTGGCCAAAAAAGAAGTCTTGCCGTTTGCACTAATAGCCGCCGGTGCAATTTTTCTTCCAATAGGTTCGGATATCTATGAACACCGATTTGCGTTTTCGGAATTTGTTTTTGGCGATATTATGATTGTAGTTTCCGGATTCATTTACTGCCTGTGCACTTTTATTGCAAAACACGCCAGCAACGTAAAAACCACACGCGTGGTTCAAATCATGTCTCTGTCTGGCGCTCTTTTTTCCTTTATTATGATGTTGGCGCTCAAGACCCCGCTTACCTTTGATCCGTCTAATTTTCCACTTCTGTCTTTTGTTGGCATTGCTGGAATAGGCGGCAGTGTCTTGTTTTTTGTAATGGCTGTTAGACTGATAGGTGCTGTGAGGACCATCCTGATTTTTTCATCCGCCACTGTTTTCGGAGTTGTTTACTCTGCAATCTATCTATTGGAATCCGTTAACCCGTTTACGGTTTCGTCTCTTGTCATAGTGATAATGGGGCTGTATCGTCTTAGGTACAAGCTGGCTGCATGACTGATTATTGTCAAAATACCAGCTGGCTGCATGACTGATTATTGTCAAAATACCAGCTGGCAACTGCTCTGATCCGTGTTTCTGCCCTTACTTCTATTTACTGCCTGCCTCATTTTCAAATTTGGAAATGTGACCATCCTGCTAAACCCTTATGCCAATTTTTGGAAATAGTAATATACTATAATGGTGATAAGGAGTCATGGTGGGTATTGATAGGCTATTATCAAAATCACTTGATACTGTAATTCGAGAAAATCTCGGTGCTAGGACTGTCCAAAAAATTGAGAACAGACTAGTCGAAAAATACGGCGTAACACTGACTGAATCAATAGAGCAGTTCCAGAAATTGGATTCTGTTTTAAGAGAATTCTTCGGCTCTAGTGCCGACGGCTTGGAGAACAAATTCCTCAAAAATGTATGTGAGATCAAGCTGGTAAACGGGGAAAAGCAAATTTACATTGAAAATTCATCATTGACAAAGATAATTCTAGAGTCATTTGGGGACGACGACAAGAAGAAGATTTTGGGCGTCATAAACGGAGACGCATTGATAATCTCGGAAATAATCGAAAAATGTGACATTGCACAGACTTCTGGATATAGGAAAATAAACTCGTTAATCGATGACGGATTGCTTGTCCCATCAGGCTATGTCTCGACAGCAGATGGCAAAAAGGTCA
>SCVO01000073.1 GCA_004322465.1 Candidatus Nitrosotenuis sp. | reverse complement strand
CGTATGCTACTGGTGCCAATAACAAAGGCAGGAAGACTGCCTGAAGCAATGCAAATTCCATTAGCCCTTCAAGCTCCTAAATTCTGCAATGTCTACGTTCTTGTACATTCTGTATGCTACGATGATTAGCGCAAGCCCGACTGCCACTTCTGCAGCTGCTATTGCTATTGAGAATAATGCAAATGTCTGTCCCTTGCTGTTCGGGATGTATCTTGCAAAGGCAACCAGGTTGAGGTTTGCGGCGTTGATTATCATTTCAATTGCGAAGAGCATGCGGATGGCGTTTCGCTTTACTGCGACGCCGTAGATTCCAATTGCAAGCAATGCAATTGACACAATTACAAAGTCAATCAGTTCGTTGCTCATTTTCCATGTCCTCCCTTCTTGCAAGCGTTAGTGCGCCAATTACAGATGCCGCCAGTATCAGTGCCATGAGCACCAGTGCCGGCCAGTAGTAAGTCAAAAAGTCCTCGCCTATTGTTCTAAAGTCAACAGGTGCCGCGTCAGTTTGCATTGTCTTGACGCCGGATCCAATAATTATCGCGCCTAGTGAAACCATCATTATCAGCATAAGGCCTATTCCGGCATACCTTCTTCTTTTGTCCTCGATTTTTATGAAAATAAGCTGTCGTCGCACCAGCATGACGGTAAATAGAATCAGTACCGCGATAGAACCGATGTACACTGCGATTTGGAACATTGCGACAAACGGCGAATCAAGCAGCAAAAAGTATCCTGCCACTCCGCCAAGCGTTCCCATTAGGGATATTGAGCCATAAATCAGAGAGCGCACCTCGAGTGCGGCAATCGCGGAGCCAATTGTAAGAACGGATATTGCCAGAAACACCGCGTCAGCCATGTGTTGCACCCCTTGAATCAAAGACAATTTCGGCGTCTTGTTGCACATACGGCTTTACCTGCAGCTGGGCAGGCGTGTAAATCAGTGCCTCTTTTGTAAATGAAGATAATTCATAGTCGTTTGTCATGTATAGCGCATAGAACGGGCATGCGTCAACGCACAGTCCGCAAAAGACGCATTTTCCATAATCAATCTGCGGCATGATTCCCTTTTTGTTGTGCTTCCATTCGTCTTGCACCTTTACCATGCCGATTGCCTCTGCCACTCCCTCGCATGCGATGGCACACAGCTGGCACCCTGTGCACTTGTCGTGGAAGAGCATGTGCCTTCCCTTGTATCCGGCTATTCCGACACCGGTTGTTGGATCAAACTGGTATCCGTCTCCGACGAACTTTAGTTTCTGTTCTGGGTATCTGAGTGTAAATCGCTTTACGGCAAGATGTTTAATTCCAGAGTTTAATGCTTTGATAATTCCAGTAGCTGTTCCCATTTACAATATTCCCCCTGGACCTAGTACTCCTGCATACAGCAGACCGAGTGCTATAAAGATGTTAACAAAGCACAATCCAATTAATTTGTACCATCCGATGTGCAAGAGAAGATCAATTCTAATTCTTGGGAAGACACCCCTTGGGAGCAGTATCATGAAGATCACACCCATTGTCTTTATCACAAACCACACAACGTCGTTGATCATTTGCTGATCAAGCAGCGGCAGCCCTGGGATGTGCGCAGTTATCGGTCCCATCACGATTCCGTTTTTGATGATATCCTCTGGGAATGGCGGCCAGATCATCGGTCCGTTCCATCCGCCCAAGAACAGCACCACAAACAAGGCCGAAAACGCGTATAGTTTGACATAGGATCCTAGCTGGACCAACCCGTACATCATTCCTGAAAACTCGGTGAGCCATCCTGCGACAATTTCGCTTTCTGCCTCCGGAAGATCAAACGGAATTCTTTCAAGCTCTGCAAGCATCGCTATAAAGAAGACAATTGCGCCAATCGGCAGAAAGACAATCCACCAGTAGTGGATTTGGCTTTGGACTATTTCTGAGAGGTTTAGCGAGCCGGTAAGAATTACGATTCCAAGCACTGAGAGAATTAGCGGAATTTCAAATGAGACCATCTGGTGCAGTGCCCTGATTCCGCCAATGAACGGGAACTTGGAATTTGCAGACCAGGCGGACAGGACTGTTATGACCGGGAAGAACCCTATTATCGCAAATACCGCAAGCAGTCCAACGTCGACATCAGCTACTACCCATCCGCCGCCGGCAACAGGAATCAGCGCGACGAACGCAGCTGCGGTTGCGACAAAGAGCACGGGTGCTGCCCAAAATATCGGCTTGTCTGCCTTTGCAGGAATGATGATTTCTTTAGATATTAGTTTGAGGCCGTCTCCTGCAAGCTGTAGGATTCCCTCAATTTTTCCGCAGTAGAACGGTCCCACTCTAAGCTGGAGTTTGGCAAGCATTTTTCTTTCAATGAAAATTGTTGCCGCTGCAAGCAATGCGGCAAATCCAAAACCTGGAAATGCTGTAATTCTGAAAAAGTCACTGTGCATGATGGATTTTAGCAGTGGAACTTGCCTTGATGGGTCTGCAATTGTTGTGAGCATCAGGTATGGCGATGTGAGATTGTTATTCATCACCGGCAGCTCAAAATAGAAAAAGAGCACCATTGCAAGCGGAATTCCGACCAGCGTAAGAAGAGTGATTATCCAAAATACGTTGTCAAGTATGGACCTTAGGAAATAGCTAAAGCGAAATTTTGGCGCGATTGCAGACATTTATCGGTCAGCCTCCACCGGCCAGTAGTTAAGACTCCAGTATACTGCTGGCATGTTTCCTAGCTTTTCTCCCTTTAGCAAATATGGCATGCATATTAGATTTCTAAATGAGCCGACGCTGAGCTTGAGTCGGTACGGCTCAGGCTGGCTGCGGGACACGATGTAGCATCCAAGTGAGCCTCGGCCGGATTCTACTCTCTTGTAGACTTCGTCGTTTCCGCCCTTTGGATTTGGTTTTAGCTTTACTCTGACGGAGCCGGATTTTGGCATCTTTTGCAATGCTTGTCGGATGATGTTGCAGCTCTCAAGCATGTCAAGCCATGGAATCTTTGAGCGGGCATAAGAGTCGCCGTCCTTTAGAACGTTGGAATGAACGTCGAGCTCTCCGTATGCGTCGTATGGCTCTTTCTTTCTTAGGTCAAAGTCAACTCCGCTTGCGCGCAAAGTCGAGCCGGTTGTTCCAAGTCGTATTGCGTCTTCGCGCGAGAGGACTCCTGCCCCCTGAGTTCGCGATATCAGAATTGGATTGTCATAAAATATAGCCGCATATTCTTTGATTCGTTTTTCAAAATAGTTGACGCGCTTGAGGCACATTTCTTCAAAGTTTGCTGGAACGTCGTTTCTAATTCCGCCCGGGACAAAGTATGCGTGTGTTACGCGGGCGCCGGTAATTTTTTCTAAAAGATCAATGAGCAGTTCCCTGTCGCCTGCAGGCCACATGAACATTGTAGAGTGTCCAAGAAATATTCCGTATATTGCAAGCCAGTATTGGATGTAGACGCACCTGTTTAGCTCAGACGCAATCACTCTGAGGTACTTTGCGCGTTCCGGAACCTCGAGTCCCAGCAGTTCCTCCACGCCAAGACAGTACGGGTACAGCACGTTGCAAGAGTCATGAATCACAGGTCTTTCGAGGTGAGGAATGTTTACGATATAGTTTCTGTATTCTGCCATCTTTTCCTCTCCCCTGTGCACGTATCCAGGATCCGGATCACACGACACGATATAGTCGCCGTCCACTTTGATTATCAGCCTCATGTGGCCTGAGCCAGGGTGCTGCGGGCCGACGTTGAGCGTCATGATGCGCTCGTCTACTTTTTCTAATTGTAATCCAGGTGGTAGCTGAGTGGTCATGTCTATCTTCCCTTTATCTTAAAGTCCTTGCGCATTGGTGGTAAATCTGCCCAGTCCTCAGGAAGGAGCAGTCGTCTGTTATCCGGATGATTCTCAAAGTAAACTCCCAACATTTCAAAACACTCCCTTTCGTGAAACTCTACGCTGTAGAATATATCTCTAAGACTCGGCACTCTCGTGCTGTCGTTTCCAGGACTTGGGTTTTCCTCGCGCGGAGCTCTTGTTGCCAATGTCAATACTTGTTTTGCTAATTCTGGATCGGTGTAGGAGCCAAGATGATAAGTGACTTCGATTTCCTTTTGGTCTGGATAGTCTACTCCGGTTACGGATTCTGCGTGATCAAAGTGAAGCTCGTCTCGGATGAATCGCGCCACGTCAAGCATGTCTTCTTTGTTCACTTTGACTCTGATTCTGTTTACTTTGACAAATTCAATTGTTGCCTTTGTGCTAAATTTTCCCTCAAGCTTGTCCGCGATTGACTTTTCGAATTGCGGCAGCTCCTTTTGCGGTGGCGCCTTTGCTGCTGGCGGTGGTGCCTTTGCCGGCGGCGCTGTTGCTACTGGTTTTGTTTCTGGTGTTTCTGGTTGACTCATTAAAATTTTCTACCTAGCCTTCATCCTCTTGATTTTTTCTTGTAGTAGCATACATCCTTGTATGAGGGTTTCAGGTCTAGGGGGGCAGCCTGGAACATACACATCGACAGGAAGTATTCCGTCAATTCCCGGCAGGACGTTGTACGAGTCAAAGTATAATCCACCAGTTATGGCACATGCGCCCATAGCTATAACATATTTTGGTTCTGGCATTTGATCATATACCAGTCTGAGTCTTGGCGCCATCTTTCTTGTGATGGTTCCCTGCACCACGACCAGATCACATTGTCGAAGGGAACCAAATGCTTCAATGATTCCAAACCTTTCGACATCGTACCTTGGGCCTGATGCGGCACCAAACTCTACGCTACAGCATGCGGTTTCAATGTGCACTGGCCAGAGCGACCACAGTCTACCCCAGTTGATGGCGTAGCCCAGCGGTTGGTCTATTGCTTTGACTAGGACATCGCCTAGTTTACCGATGAATACGTTTGCGTTTTGTGGAGTTAAGAGTTCCTTTAGCAAGCTAATCCCTTACCTCCTACTACTTTGTGTCTGAGTATAAAATTTACCATATGTTTCGCCTCTTTGACTGATAAAGTGCAAATGCCATTGCCGCAAACATTATTCCCAAGAACGCAATAATTGGCAAAGTCGCAGTCTTTGGCAGACTGAGCAGGGAGCTTCCCCACGCATACAGGAAAATCGCCATTACATCAAAAACAACAAACATCAGGACGTAGGAATAATATTGCATCATAAAGTGGGTTCTTCCCTCGCCTTGCGGAACCTGACCGCACTCCATTGGAAGGAATTTTACAGGATTGCTTCTTTTACGTGGAGAAATCATACGTGATATCAAGAGTGCCGGTCCAACTGCAACTATAGCAAATCCGAACATCAGAAGAACATGACTAAAGTTAGCAGCATATTCCCCAACCAAATCAGCTTGACACCCTGTCGATAATATAAAAAGCTATGCAAGAAAAATAGACAAAAAATGCGATCAGGTTGTGAATCTCATTATGATTGATATATGACAAAAACAAGTTGTAATTCATGGCAGTGAATATTGGCGATAGAGCTCCGGAATTTGAGCTTGTTGATACAGAACTGAAAATGCGAAAACTAAGTGAGTTTAAAGGTAAAAAAGTAGTTTTGTCATTTTTTGTAGCTGCAAGCTCCCCTGTATGTACCACAGAGATGTGCACGTTCAGAGACAGATGGAGCGAGATATCAAATCTCGGCGCCCAAGTAATTGGAATAAGCAACGATGGTCCATTTGCAAACAAGGCTTTTGCAGAAAAATTCAATCTGAACTTTCCAGTTCTTGGAGACTACAAAAGCAAAACAATTAGAGACTACGACATACTGATGCCGGATCTTTTGCACGTCAAAGGATACGATGCGGCAAAGCGTTCTGTCTTTGTTCTAGATGAGAACGGAACTGTCGGATACAAGTGGGTCTCAGAAAGCCCCCTAGTTGAGCCAAACTATCAGGAAATAATTGACTTTCTAAAGAAAGGAAAGTAATTTTTCTTTTTTATTCGATCTCTGCAAGAATGTCGTTCTTTGCAACGGACATTCCCGTCTTGATTTTTATCTTTTTGACTGTCCCGTCCTTGTGGGACTTTACTGATACCTGCATCTTCATTGATTCCAAGACGCACACAACGTCGCCTTTTTTGACGCTTGCTCCCTCCTCTGCGTTCACCGTGACTACCTTGCCGGGAATTTGGCTACGCAGACTTGTCTGCGCATCGCCACTGTCCGCACCGCCCGTGTTTTTGTAAACAATTTCGGAGAACTTGGAATTCGTGTTAAGCTTCATCGGGACGCCGTCGACTACCAGACTCATCTGTGACGTGGTGTTTTCAAGATACTTTACCTTGTGGTATTTTTGATCCAAAATGAACTCGATTCCCCTAGAGTTCATGCCAAGAATTCTTAGCTGGTGCTCCTTGGAGTCTATTTTTATGATGTACTCGTTGTTTCCGAGGTTCTTGAGTATCTCGCCGTTAAACGTTCCTGTGACATCTTCTATTTTGTATTCCATGATATCAACCCAGTTTATTTTTCCATGACGAGCTAGAATTGGATGAGTTCTTTACTCTGCTCTTGAGGTATTCGGAATGCATTATTGCGGCAGCAAGTGCGGACTCTTTGTTTGCGGACTTTTCATCTTTGATGTCTTTTTCCAGTTTCTCGATGATTCCGTATCTTTTCAAAAAGTCCGTCGAGAGGTTTCCTTTCTTGTATTCGTCTGTCTTTAGAATTGTTTTGTAAAGGGGAATCGAAGTTTCTACGCCTTGGATGTAAAAATCATCTAGTGCGTTAAGCATTCTGGTTCTTGACTCCTCAAAGCTTTGTCCCCACGTGCAGAGCTTTGCCATGAGGGAGTCATAGTACGGCGAAACGGTGCATCCGGAATACAGGTAGGTGTCGCAGCGGACTCCGGGTCCGGACGGAATAGAAACGTCGGGCACCGGTCCGGTGGACGGTGCAAAGTCCAGAAACGTGTCCTCTGCGTTTATTCTGCACTCAATTGCATAGCCGTTCATCCTGAGATCCTTTTGCTGGAATGGGATCGGTTCCCCGTTTGCAATATCTATTTGCAGTTTCACAAGATCCAGTCCGGAGACAAGCTCCGTGATCGGGTGCTCCACTTGCAGCCTTGCGTTGATTTCAATAAAGTAAAATTCCCCGTTGTCCGCCCTCAGGAACTCGGCAGTTCCAAGATTGGTGTAGCCGACTGCTTCGGCAGCCTTGACTACGAGCTCGCCAATTTTTTCCCTTGTCTTTTGATCAACTGCGGGAGACGGCGTCTGCTCGATCAGTTTTTGGTTGCGTCTTTGAATGGAACATTCTCGCTCAAATATGTGGACTGCGTTTCCGTGCTTGTCTCGCGCCAGCTGGTATTCTATGTGGCGGATTTTTTCAAGGAACTTTTCAACAAGCATTGCGGACTTGCCAAATGCGGCAATTGATTCTCCAGTTACTGTGTCATACGCGTCTCGCAGTTCCTTGTCGTTGGTTACGAGTCGGATTCCCCTTCCGCCTCCGCCGTAAACCGACTTTAGCAAAACTGGATACCCGATTTTATTTGCAATGTTTAGCGCTTCTTCAACGTCTTTTACAAGGTCAGGGCTACCTGGGATGGTTGGGATTTTTGCCTTCAGCATTGCGGACTTGCACCTCATCTTGTCTCCGCAAAGGTCCATGGATTCCGAGGTCGGGCCAATAAAGTTCACCTTGTTGTCTTCACAGAGTTTTGCAAAGTCAGAGTTTTCAGAAAGAAAGCCGTAGCCTGGGTGTACTGCGTCTGCGCCAGATGCCAGAATTACCTGCATTATTTTTTCCTGATTCAGATAGCTTTCTTTTGGTGCGGCTTTTCCGATATGATATGCCTCATTTGCGTGCTTTACGTGCAGAGAGTTATAGTCCTCGTCAGAGTAGACTGCAACGGTTTTGATGCCAAGTGCCTTGCACGTCTTAATTACGCGTAGAGCGATTTCTCCCCTGTTTGCGATAAGAACTTTTTTTATCATATTAATCACAAATTGATGTTTCCGTGTTTGCGCGGAAGCTGTTTGTCTCGTTTGTTTACAAGCATTTCGAGCGCTTTGATTAGCATTGGTCTTGTTTGCGCAGGATCTATTACCGCGTCAACTGAGCCATTGGATGCCGCCACATACGGGTTTGCGAATTTCTCATTGAACTCGGCAGTAAGCTGTTTTTTGAGCTCGTCCGGATTTTTCGCCTTGTCAAGATCCTTTTTGTTCATTATTTTTACTGCTGCCTCTGAGCCAAGTACCGCAATTTGTGCAGTCGGCCACGCATAGTTGACATCTGTTCGGAGGTTTTTGCTTCCCATCGCGATGTATGCACCGCCGTATGCTTTTCCAATTACCAGTGTTATTTTCGGAACGGTTGCCTCGCAGTATGCGTAGAGGAGTTTGCTTCCGTGTCGAATTATTCCGTTGTGCTCTTGGTGTGTACCCGGCATGTATCCAGGGGTATCAACTAGTGTGATTATCGGTATTCCATAGCAGTCACAGAATCTGATGAATCGTGACGCCTTGTTTGACGAGTCAATGTCAAGCGCGCCTGCAAGAAAGAGCGGCTGGTTTGCAACAATTCCGACCGTCCTTCCGTGCATTCTTGCAAATCCCACGACAACGTTTGGTGCAAAGAGCTCGTGGATTTCAAAGAAGACGTGGTTATCGACAATTCCGTGGATTATTTCTTTCATGTCGTACGGCTGGAGGGAGTTTTCAGGAATTTTGTTTATCAGGTTGTGGTCCATCCTGTTTGGATCGTCGTCGTTTTCAACTATCGGCGGTTCTTCTGCGTTGTTCGATGGAATGTATGAGAGTAAGGTTTTGATTTTATCCATGCAGTCATATTCGTTTTTTGCGACAAAGTGGGCAACTCCGCTTTTTGTTCCATGCGTCATTGCGCCTCCGAGATCCTCAAACGAAACTTCCTCGCCAAGAACGGTCTTGACGACCTCGGGTCCGGTGACATACATTGTCCCAACTTTTTCCACCATTATGACAAAGTCAGTCATCGCAGGCGAGTACACTGCTCCACCGGCAGACGGCCCAATGCTTGCAGTGATTTGAGGCACTACGCCCGACGCAATCTCGTTGTGGTAGAATATGTCTGCGAATCCGTCTAGGCTCAGGATTCCCTCCTGAATTCGTGCGCCGCCGGAATCAGCTATCCCGATTATTGGGCAGCCGGTACGCGTCGCATGATCCATCACCTTGGTTATTTTTTTGGCACCCATCTGGCTCAGTGTGCCGCCAAGAACGGTAAAATCATAAGCAAATACAAAGACCTGTCTTCCAGAAACGGTTCCGTATCCTGTGATCACCCCATCTGTGAAGAATTTCTTTTTCTGCATGTCATATTCGTAGTAATGATGAGTGGTAAGCGCGTCAAGCTCGGTAAAAGTTCCTTCATCCAAGAGCAGGTTAATTCTTTCTCGTGCGGTGAGCTTTCCCTTGTCATGCTGAGCAAGTATCTTGTCTTCTCCGCCACTTGCAAGCGCTGTGTTTTGTTTTTCTAAAAATTTTTCAATCTTATCAGAATGCATGTAGCCCCGCAACAAATGAGCGCAACGCTGACTATATTAATTTTAGAATTGTTTATTCTCCAATTTTGTCATGCCGGCCTTTTTGCGGTTCTAAAGACATTCGTTCCGATGTTAGAATTGGCGCCAGGTAATCGAAAGTCTTCAGATTATCTTCTGTTTGGCAAAATGCTCGCATCTACTTGCAGATCGCCTAGTCGATCTGTCCGACTTGGTGTCATCGCGGCAGGCTAGGGTTTGGCATTCATCCCAAGTTATCTACTAGGAACAATCACATCTGGGTTTTTGGAATTTTTATAGTAAATGTAGTCGGGTTGTTTTTTACCGCGATGGTGCCATTGTGCTCATCGACGATCTTTTCACATATCGGCAGTCCCAATCCGGTTCCACCTATTTTTGTCGTAAACAAGGGCTCAAAAATATTCGACAGAATTTCGTCCGGGATTCCAGAACCTGTATCGCTTATTTCTATTACAGAATCATCGTTTTGTTCAAAGGCCCTAATCGAGATCACTCCGTTGCCCTTCATCGCTTGTACTGAGTTCAGAATTATGTTTGTAAACACCCGCTGCATTCTGCCACTATCACACAAAATTGTTATGTCTTGTGTCGGAAGTTCAATCGTTATGTGCTCAGGTCTTTCTACATAGAAAAGCGATTCTTCCAGTATTTTCAAGACGCTGGAATTTTCAAAGCATAGAGGTCGGTCCTTGAGAAAATGCAGGACATCGTCCAGCTGAGTTGTAATCCCACTTACAGCTCGCTCCATTCGCCCCAGAGAGTCAAGAAGTATCTTGTCTTCCTGTTTTGAGTAGCGCATTTTCAAGAGATCCACTTGTATTTTGATTACGGACAACGGGTTTCTGATGTCATGCGCCATTTTTGACGAAAATTCTCCCACTATTGAAAACTTTTCAGAATTGGAAAACTTGCTTGTTTTTCTGTCGAACTCGGTTTGAAGCAAGGATTGTTTTTCCCTCAAAAGCTGCTTTGCGCGCTCAAGGCTTTTTGACTGCTGCTGGATTAATGTTTGAATATTCTTTATCTGCTTTTCTTCTTCTTCGATTATTTTGTTAATGGTGTTGATCCTGTCATGTTTTTTCTCCCCAATGTCACCAATCGAAATTTGCTCATTTTGGTTGTTCGTTAATTTGTCAAATTCCTTACCACCAGAGTCATCATCACGGTGCTGCTCTAGATGTGTCTTGGTGTTTTGGGATGGCGATTTTGAGAAATAAATCGTCCTTCCTTTCTTGTCAGTCAAGTCCTCCTCCGTATTTTTACGAATGAATTTTGCCAATAAAATTATGACATTCAGGGACATGATAACACGTAAGATGTTTGAATCAGATGAGCTTGCTTTAGAATCACAGGATTGCCCATGCCGGAATAACGTGGATTCTGAGTGCGAGTTCGGGCTCAAATGAGAGTTTAGCTTGGGGTCATTAGGATCTTGCCAAAGACGTCGCCTTTGAGCATTTTTGTGTGCGCATCTACTGCGTTTTCGAGCGGGTAAACAGAGTCAATTATGGACCTGATTTTTCCTTTTGACATCCAGTGCATCGCTTCCTCTAGTTCTGACCTGGTTCCCTGAGTCGAGCCCAGAATATTTGTGCCCTTGAAGAAAATATGCCTCAGATCAGTCTGGACGTCGTATCCAGTTGTGGCACCAGTCGTAACTAGTGTGGCGCCGTACTTGAGCATCGCAAGCTCCCGGTTCCAGTGCGAGCCGCCAATGTGCTCAAAAATAACGTCAATTCCGGGCGGCTCGTTTTTCTTTTTCGCAAGCTCCTTGGATATTGAGAATACCTCTTTGTGCCAGTCTTCCTTTCTGTGATCAACTGCATAGTCCGCGCCAAGCTTCAAGCATTTTTCTAGCTTGTCAGGGCCGGCAGTGCTGATAACGTCGCAGCCGTATAACTTTGCGATTTGAATTCCGAAGGTTCCCATGCCGGAGCCCCCTCCCATTATCAAGACGGTTTGCCCTGGCCTGATTTTTGCCCGGCCAACCAGCATGTGCCACGAGGTGGTGAGCACCATCGACGCTGCGGCAGCCTCCTCATATCTGATGTTGTCTGGAATTTTCACTACGTTCACTTCGGGAAGATGCGTCATCTCGCAGTAGCCACCCCACAGGGGGCCGGTTTGAAATCCCCAGACCTTTCGCTGCTTGCAGTCATACTCCCTGCCGCCGGTGCATGCCCTGCAGAGCCGGCATGAGATGTTTCCATGCGATACCACGCGGTCTCCCACATTGATGCCAGTTACATCTTCGCCGACAGACACTACCTCACCTGCGGCATCAGTTCCCGAGATGTGCGGCATTGGGATTTGGATCGGCTTTCCTCTCATTCCCCAGATGTCGTCGTGGTTGAGGCCCGCAAACTTTACCTTGAATACGACCTCGTTTGATTTTGGCTCTGGCTCGGGGATGTCCTTTATCTTGAGAATCTTCTTGTAATCGTCATCCGGAGCATATTCCTCGTATACTAGCGCCTTCACAATAAGCGTAATTTGGCAATATAATTTCTGTTTATTGCTTTGGATTCAGTAGTGCAAAGTTTTTTTTCACGGAATCTTGGTACAGCACAAAAGAGTCCTTGGAGTCGGAGCACTTTTTGCATATGCAGATCCCAGACACAACGTCGCGGTCACAGTCGTCCTGAAACTCGCATTGCGCGCACCCTGCCTGCCCGCCGCACACTATGCACTTTAGCTCCTTTACCTCTGCTGATGCGCATTTTTCGTGCTTTACCCCGAGTCCTTTTGCCCATAGGCCAGTCTCGTTTGCGTCGATTTTCTGGTTGCACACTATGCATGTTCCGGGAAACTTCATTGCGATTTTGCGCCAGCTCATTTTAGTAGAGCGATCTCCTTTTCCAGCATTTCGTTGTATTCGGGGCTGATCTCAAGTGCAAGTTTTTTGTTTTTCATGCAAAACAGAATGTATGGAAAGTAAAACGTGGCAATTGTGCTTTGCGAAACATGAAATCTTTTTGCAAGGACAGACGCAAGCGATTTGATTGTCTTTCCGTCCCATCTTATCTTGTTGAGAAGCGGCCACGGCAGGTTGTATTGCGAGAACTGGACCTGGAGGTTTTCATCGTACATCTTTAGCAAGATATTGTCAAGGTACCTGAGGAGCCGCCACTCCTGCGTTCGCATTATTTTTCCATACAGCATGTCTGCCTCCGACAGGATGTCCAGCATTTTTGCCATGTCTTTGCCTGAAATGCCGCTAGTTACCACGCTGGAATAAAACGAATTGATTTTTTCTCTAGGATCTATTCTCAATGAATACAGGACAATCCGCGCTTCCTCCCTTGACTTTGCCTTAAAGAACGCGTTTACTGCCGGCTCGACATCTAGTGCCTCAAAGGATCTGTCAGTGGGGACATCAAAGCCGGTCACCTGCGCCTGCGTCATGTTTAGCATCGAGCGAATGTCGCCGCGCGATTCAGTAATTACTTTGATCATGGAGCCAGGGCTGAGCTTTTCCCCCTCGTCCCGCAGAACCTTGTCAAGATACAGTCTTAGCAATCTTGGCGGCACTGGCCTTAGGTAGACTGTTTTTGTCGTCTTTTTGATTGCCTTCATCTTGTCTGACTGATCAGAGTTTGCAGCCAGGATTATTGGAACGGTCGGCTCTTTGAGAATTTTCAGCAGCGCCTCGACTCCGCCGAAATCAGAGCGCCCATGAATTCCATCCACCTCATCTATGAAGATCAGCGACTTGCCAAGAAGCGTTGTGTTCCCCAGTAGCGGGGTCAGAATCTCGTCGATGTTTGCCTTGTTCCTAACATCGCTTGCATTGAGGCCTATGATGTCATAGCCAAATTCCTTTGCGGTGATTCCAGCAAGCGTAGTCTTGCCAATCCCAGGCGGCCCGACCAGGAGAATCGGCTTTGCCCCCTTTTTCCACTTGACTAGCCAGTCCACAAACGAGTTTCTGGCCTCCTCGTTTCCAACCATGTCGGAGATCTTTTTCGGCCTATGTTTTTCAGACCACATCATTTTTTGATCACTTGGGCATGTTGGCAGAAAATTCTGACCAGAGGTTCGCCTTGCTTAGTTGGTTATACCAGTACTGGTTGTAATGCTCTACTGTCAAAAACAGAAACTCTAGGAATTCCGTGTGCGCAAACTCCCTTGGCAGAAGCTCGAGTGCAAGTCTTGCGTCGCTAAGATACAGCTCGCTTTTCTTCATTGTGAATTCAAATCCCCTCCTGACATCGTTTGTAAGAAATGAGTAGTAGAGGGGCCAGGACGGGACCTTGACAAACTTGTTTTTTATCGAGTCCTCGATTTCGTTTCCGCACCCCACGGACTCGGCTGCCCGGGCCATGCCGAGGTAAAAGATTTCACCGAGCGGATTTTTGCCAAGCGCCATGTTCCGGCCCGCTGTTCCCATCACTGCGCGGTACTTTTTGTAGCACTCGTTCATCTTTTCTTCTGTGATTTTTCTCGGGTCTGTCTTTAGCTTGGTGTCGATGTATTGGCCGACCCGCGCATCCTTGAACCCTTCCTCGAATTCCTCCAGAACTTGCTGGCCGCCCTTTGCTATTTTTGCGCGGGCAAGCCTCAGAATGTACGGGTTCATCAGCTTGTAATCGTCAAGGTATTCAAGATCCTCGTCCTTGTCGACTATTCTGTCCATCGGCTCGCTAAGATCAATCGCTATTATGTGGCCATCAACCAAGTCCTGCCTCATCTGCGGATCACTTGTCCCAGAGTAGGCAGCAGACGCGTCATAAAGCGCATTAAACACGGGAAACGTCATCTTTACAAAATTGGAATTCAGAATCCGCAGCACCCTGTCCTTTAGGACGTCGCGGCTCTCAAGTTTTGATTTTATCGGGCCGGTTTGAGATTCTTCCAGGATGATTTCCGCAGAGCCGACCTCTAGCGCGAATTCTTTTTGCGTCGAGTTTGGCGACTGGTCCGATTTTATCTCCCGGAGCAGGTCGTCTGTGAACCTGTCCGCAAAATTTGGGAATTCTTTTTCTGCCTCGTCCTTGTACTGATTGAACAATCGGTAGCCTTTTGATTTGAAGAGAGCCTGCTTTATGATTTGTTTTCCAGGCTTTGTCGACATTAGTGCTTCTTTACTGACAACAGACTGGTCCTTGCCACTCACATAAGCACACCCCTTTTCTTATTATTTATGCTTTCAAAAATTCTTGACTTAAATTACGAAAAACTCTAGATGCGTTGTGCAACCAATCCAAGTTCTCAGAGAAGCCTCAAGATTAGTGCATCAAAACGTAAAGAACTTGGCAGGGACAAAAGCGGCAGGGGCTGACCACGGGGTCGGTGCGGGTGGAGACATTTCAAGAAAGATAGACATTGTTGCAGAAAAAACTGTTCTCGATTATCTAAAAAAAATAAAATTTGATTGTGTAGTTCTCGGTGAGGAGTGCGGCAGGGTGGAGCTGTCAAAAAAGCCAAAGGGGTTTGTGATAATGGATGCAATAGACGGCTCCGCAAACGCAGTCAGGGGGCTTCCCTTCTTTTGCTGCTCGCTTGCATTTGCGACAGAAAACAAGCTCAGCTCGATTACTGCAGGAGTCGTAACTGACCTGTCGTCAGGTGACATGTATTGGGCAACAAAGGGAGGGGGCGCCTACTGCAACAAAAAAAAAATCCAGGTCCACAGGGAAAAACCGGTCTACAAAATAGTCGGAGTCAACGTGTCAGGGGCAAAGCCGCAACTGGTAAAAAGGATTCAGCCGCTTTTTGAAAACTCAAACCACACAAGGCACCTTGGCGCAAACGCCCTTGAGCTTGCAATTTTTGCGCGTGGCATGATGGACGTCTACATAGACCTGAGAGAAAAGATTCGCGTAACAGACATGGCCGCAGGGTATCTCATTGCAAAAGAGGCAGGAGGAATAATTCTGGATCAAAAAATGAAGCCCCTAGACTCGGATCTTGCTTACGAGACAAGGCTTTCATTCATAGCTGCGTCAAGTGATGAGATTCTAAAAGAAATTTCAAAGCAGCTCAAGATGTAATTTAGCGGCTTGCGAAATATTTTGAAAGGTTAATTATCGCGTGATTTGCAAATCACATCAATGAACAAGCCGCTATTTGCCATTCTAATTGGACTGGTCCTGGTTACATCGGTGGCTTCTCAGAGTTCATTTGGAGAAAACGCCGGCTGCAGAAGGGACTGCGAGGCGCCCACTTTTGGCAACCTGGACGACGGCAAGAAAATGGTCCAAAGCGGACTGGTAATCAACGACAAGTCCTTTGATGCAACACAGTATGATCAGGTGGTTCCAACCATGACGGTCGCAGCAGGCCAGCCGCTAAGAGTGAAAATGACAGTATACGAAAACAGCGGCGCAGATGCATTGCAGCACGTTTCGTTTACCATAAGCGATTACAAGGACGAACGACACCAAAACGACAAAGCGTCCATTTCGTGGGACCGAGACTTTACCGGTGAGCAAAAAGTAAACGTTGTTGATTTTGATAAAATGTTCGACGGCGTAAAAGCCAACGCAACCTCGATTGACGCATTTACTACATCGGTTGTATTTACCTTCAAGTTCCAAAAGTCAATAGACCCGTCCTCAATCATAATTGATGCGTGGGACAATTCCAAGAACTCTAGAAAAAATATCTTTGTTGATGCGATAAAAGTCGAGGACAAGAGCCTAGAGAAAGCGATACAGAACGCAGTGGAGAAGAAAATTGCAGAAAAGAAAGCTGCAAAAGATCAGAGCGACAAGTCAGAAAAAGAAAAATCATCTGAAAAATCAAAGGACAAATCTAAAAAGTCCACCAAAAAGCCCCAGATAGCAAAAGGCAAAAAGAAAGTCCAGCTGCCGCGACAGTACGAGTACTAGGCTTTTCCACCATACCAAAACACGCCAATCAGGTTTTGCCAGATTCATTATAACACGACATGCTTTGGTTTAAAGAAAATAATAAAGCGCCCTCGGCGGGATTTGAACACGCGTCTCAGCCGTGACAGGGCCGAATTCTAGACCGGGCTATACTACAAGGGCTTGAGTCTTTATGTAAAAA
>SCVO01000072.1 GCA_004322465.1 Candidatus Nitrosotenuis sp. | reverse complement strand
CGCACAAGATCCGCCACGTTGACGAAGTAGCGTGGGTACTTTGCCTTAGGATTGCTCCCTCCCGGACCTCATCCATTTCGGCAATTCGATCTTGGGAACTATCCCTTCGGACAGTCCCAGACCTGCATCCACCCGCTTCGGCGTGATTTCATTTCAGTACATCAAGCAGGATTTATCCATCTAGAGATTTATCCAGCAGTTACTGACCTCTGCATAGAGCCGGTTTCAGAATAGGGCACGGCTAGCGCCCCGATCCTACCTACTACCACAAGTCAGTAGAATTCGATGTTATATTTGGATTCTGGCGAATTGTTAAAACTCAGTCCTTAAGATTGACAATCATCTTGCATACAGAACAAATCTTACCCGTGCACTCGTTTCCACAATTAAGGCATGATGTCTTTTGTTTGTAGTTGGAATCGCCTACAATCTGCGAAAGTTTCAGAACCGACTTGTACATGTTGTTTTTTATGCCGCTGTGGGAATTTTCCAGCTTGTTGAGAAATTCCCTGATCTCTGTTCGTATGCCCTCGTTCATGTGAGGACACGGCTCTGTCTGGAAAGGAAGGTTGTTTGTGAATGCATAAAACACGATTTCGGATTCGTAAATTTCACAAAACGGCTTTATTTTCCGAATTGAGTTATCCGAAGTATCCGGATCCATCCACCCAATCTTGTTAGTGTCCCCGGAAAGAGTGTTTATGATAAATGTCTGTAATGTGTCATCCAAATTGTGACCCGTTGCTATTACATCTGAACCGGTGTCTTTTATTGCGTGATCCATCGCCCTTCTTCTGAATGTGCCACAAATGGTGCACGATGACATTTTTTCCTCATCTCGTAATTTCAGCGATTCATCAAGCGTAAGGTCAAACAAATCCTTGTATGTATACACAGAGTGACTCACCCCCAAATCCCTGCAGAACTTTCTTACAATTTCTAGTGCCTCCTCCCTGTATCCAGGAATTCCCTCATCAATCGTTATGGCATGAATTCTAAAATTGTGGTTCTTTGCCATTTTTGATAGCACATGTAGTAACGCAAGCGAGTCCTTTCCTCCTGATACCGCAACGCACACAAGCTCGCCGTTTTGTATCATGCTGTATTTTGAGATTGTTTTTGCAGCCTTTCTTAAAATGGAATTTGAAAAGCACTCTGAGCAAAGATTTTCTCCAGAATATTTTCTGGAATAAACTGCGGTGTTTTCACATCTATCACATTTCACAGTTTTAGTTTTGATAACCTAAATTTATTGATAAGCAAACTAGATGGTAAACCAGCCTGATTTTATATATGACAAGGCAATGTTGAGGCCAAACAACGCAAACGTGAAAGCATAGATTGCCCACATTACTCTGTTTACCGCCAAATCCGACAGTTTTTTGTCTATGATACTATGGATGAATTTTCCACCGTCCAATATTGGAAGGGGCAACATGTTTATGATTCCAATGAAAAATGAAATCATCCACAACCATAGCAAAAACATGGAAACCTCTGGACTTTTCCATTCAATAAAGTGGTATACCGGTTTGTAGGCAAATGTGTTGTCTCGTATTATTCCAATTAGTCCCTTCTTTGGATCATCCGGTGATGGAGATATTACTATCTGGAACTGCATTTGTTTTCCATCTCTAGACGCTGTAACTGTGGCAGTATCCCCTGGATCCAGCTTGACTTTGGTAAAATCAAATGGCGTAACTATTGGAACATCGTTAATCGAAGTTATGACGTCGTTTGCCTTGAGTCCTGCCTTTTCCGCACCAGTTCCAGGCATTATGGATAACACTGCTACGCCCTGTGGCGAATCATAGAATGCACCTCTGATTGGCTCTGGCACTATAATTGCGAAAAACGGATTTGTAAGCAAGACTGCGCCCAGTGCCAAAGCAAAAATTACGTTTGCAGTTGCTCCTGCACCTATGACCCTTAGCTTTGATATTTTTTTTGCCCTGTTGAACTCCTCATCATCTGGTTCTACAAATCCTGCAAACATTGCAATGAAAATAGCAAAACCACCTGTCTTGATTTTAATTTTTTCTAGCGTGGCCACAATTCCATGTGCACCTTCGTGAACCACAAGGACGATTGGTATTGAAAGAAGGAAATACAATATTGACGGGGCCGATGTCAGGGTTACTCCTGGTATGAGTACGGTAAGCTGGGAAAATTCTGCAGGTTTGCTGAAAAACTTTGCAATGTTGTCTAGGAGGAACCAAAAGGCAAATCCCATCATGATAAAGCCTGCAATGACGCTGACATCCGCAAATACGCGAATCCCTCTTCTCGTTCTGCCTAACACTCTGGTTAGGACCGCTTGAACTTGGGCATTTTTGTAGGTCAGGCTGTACGGCTTCATCTCAAAGCCGTGTTTTTCCAACTTTAGGCCTTTGGCTGTAAGAAATATTGCACCCCATGCTATCAGAACATAAATTATAGCGTTTTGCGACAGAAAATCAAAATTCAAATTAATTGCTACTTTTTTTAATCACGGACATTTATCGTTTGCTATGGAAAAACCAATAATGATAGTCTCCACATAC
>SCVO01000010.1 GCA_004322465.1 Candidatus Nitrosotenuis sp. | reverse complement strand
ATTGATTATTATCTGGGCAGGTGCAAATGACTCTGTGGGACGCAAGACATTTGCAGTCGATATTGATGGAACCATAACAGAAAATGGAGGTGGCAGAATAAATCTTGATGCATTGAACTCGTTGCGTTACATCCGAAAACTGGGCCATAATGTGATTTTTGTCTCTGGTCGCTCGTCAATCGAGGGGTATCTTCTAGCTGTGTATGGCGGGCTAAACACCATAGCTGTGGGCGAGAATGGGGGATGCATCACATATGGGGCAAACGATCACATTCTTCTTGGAGACAAGGAAAAATGCATCGAAGCACTACAACTGGTTCGCTCAAAAGTAAACAACGTCGTAGAAAAGCCGGTGTTTCCGCGGATGACCGAGGTCGTCCTTGAGAGGACATTTGACATTGAAGCGGCAAAGAAGGTTGTGGAGTTTGGTAAACTGGATGTTACATTATCTGACAGTCAATACGCAATTCACATAAATTCCGCTGGGATCAACAAGGCACGGGGTTTTGAGGAGGTAATGAAAAAGATCGGCGTTTTGCGTGAAGATGTGATCTCTATAGGCGATAGCGATACCGATGTTCCGTTGTTTAAGATCTCAAAGCTTAGCATTGCGGTAGGTAATGCATCAGAGGAAGTAAAGTCGCACGCGACAATGTCTGTCTCGTCACACGCCGGAGATGGTGTGATTGAGGCGCTTGATAAGATCGCCCCGCGTCTTTTGGAGATGTAGTGATGAGTTTTCGTGTTCTGCTAGATGAGATAAGGACAAATCTCTTGCAAGTTACAACAAGGCTGCAAATTCCAGAAGTGTCTTTTACGTTGGAGCCAGCAAAGTCTGAGTTTGGGGATGTCACGTGCAACATTGCATTTTTGACTTCAAAACATTTGAAAAAAAGGCCTTACGACATCGCAAAGCTGATTTCTGATGAATACCAAAAGAATTTGGGAACACTGGTTTCAAAAGTAGAGCCGCATCAGTCCGGATATCTGAATTTTTACGCAAACAATGCGCAACTAAATCGCCTTGTAATCAATGCTGCCAAAGATGCAATCTATGGTATGGTGGACATTGGAAAAAAATCCAGGGTTATAGTGGAGCATACCAGCGTAAACCCTAACAAGGCGTTGCATATTGGCCATGTGCGAAATGTTGTGGTTGGTGATACAATTGCGCGCATTCTGTCAAAGGCAAACCACGATGTCGTGGTACTCAACTATGTGGATGACTCTGGTCTTCAAGTGGCAGACATTATAGTCGGCTTTAAGCATCTGGGATTCTCAGAAACTCCCCCCGACGGGCAGAAATTTGACAATTACTGCGGAGATGAGGTGTATGTCAAGACAACAGAACAATACGCGCAAAACAAAAGTCTTGAAGAAATTCGAAATAACATACTAAAAGAATTGGAGGATGGCCGCTCTGATATTGCAAAGTTTGGCAAAAGCGTAACCAATCGGGTTCTTGCTGAACAGCTAAAAACGTGCTGGCGGTTAGGCGCTTATTATGACTGCCTTAACTTTGAATCTGAAATTGTGCGCTCGCATCTCTGGCCCGACATCTTTGAAAAACTAAAGAAAATGAATCTCATAAAATATGAATCCGAGGGCAAAAATGCCGGATGCTGGGTAATCTTGTCCCAAGATGAGGATAAGGTACTGGTACGAAGTAACGGCACGGCAACATACATTGCTAAAGACATTCCGTATGCCGCATGGAAGCTTGGGCTGGTGGATGATCCATTCTACTACAAAAAATACTCTGTTCAGAAAAACAACAAAGTTCTGTGGCAAACGACACTGGAAGAAAACCGCGACCCAAAACAACATTTCAGAAGTAATGTGGTTGTGACCGTTATAGACTCAAGACAAGCACGATTGCAGAATATAATTACTGAACTAATATCGAAATTTGACTCCTCACAAAAGTCCTACCTTCACCTAGGATACGAATCTGTGACGCTTAGTGCAGACACTGCAAACGTGCTTGGCATTGACACAAAGGGAAAGAACACCCAGATGTCTGGCCGAAAGGGTCTGTACATAAATGCCGATTCAGTACTTGACATGTTGGAACAAAAGACAATCGATGAAACAAAGAAACGGAACCCCGATCTTTCGAATGAATCCCTGCATGAAATTGCAAGCAAGGTTGCAGTCGCGACACTCCGATACGAGATGATAAAACAGGATCTTGACAAAATCATCACGTTTGACTATTCCAAGTCTCTTAGCCTTGACGGGGACACCGCACCCTACATCCAATATGCGTATGCAAGGGCTGTTAGGATACTTGAAAAGGCGCAGGCAAAACCTGACTTTGAGGCATCATACGAGCTGCTTGACAGTGAGTATGAGACAAATCTTGTAAAACTGATTGGACGATTTGACCTAAATGTCGAGGATGCTGCAAACAATCTGTCGCCGAAGGTAATTGCAAAATATTGCCACAACTTGGCAGTCACGTTTAATGTGTTTTATGAACACGTCAAGGTGTTGGACTCTGAGAACGCTGACACCGTCAATGCGAGACTCTGCCTTGTCCATTCTTTCAAGTCATGTCTTGAGAACGCACTGAATCTGCTTGGGATTGAAACCCCGTCTAGAATGTAATTGCACGTATGTTTACTTTAAACAAACTAGGGAATAATATCACTTGATCATAAAAATTGTATATCATGACTCAGCTGTACGTACCTAAATTACATAACACGTGTGGTTTTTGCGGCGAATCTGCTCCTATCACTGCTGGCTCTATTCTGTATGACGGAAAATGGTATCATGAAAAATGCTGGAACGACTCAACAAAAGACAATGGTGATTATTATGGTAAAGGTAATTGTAGTAGATGATGATGTGGATACCGTAGAGGTATTCTGTGAATATCTGGAAATTAAAGACATTGCCGTTGTCGGGCGCGGACACAGTGGCAAAAGAGCAATCGAGCTGTATGAGACACTAAGACCTGATATCGTTCTGCTGGATGTCATGATGCCAGAATATGATGGCTTTTACGGCTTGGAGCATATCAAAAAAATCAATCCAGATGCCAAGGTAATAATGGTAACAGCTGATCTTACCTATGATACGGAAAAAAAGCTAAAAGAGTTTAACGCTTCTGCGGTAATCTACAAGCCGTATGAAATCGACAGCGTCATTGAAACAATACACAAAGTCAACAACGGAATAGTTACAATCCCTCAATAGTTGGCAAACCCTATATGGGTGCGGGTTTACTACCCCGAATATGCGCATATTGCTAGCGGATGACGAGCAAGACTTGCTGTCTCAATACACCACAATGCTTGAGGACCGGGGACACTCTGTCGTAACTGCGTCTGATGGGGAGTTATGTGTGACTGCTTATGCAAAAGAATATGCGTCCGGCCAAGAAAATCCGTTTGGCGCAGTAGTCCTGGATTATTCCATGCCAAACATGAATGGACTTGATGCCGCAAAAGAAATACTTGCAATCAATCCGTCTCAGAGAATAATATTTGCGTCTGCATATGTGCAGGAGACCCTCATCGACTCAATCAAAAATCTCAAACAGATTGTAGAGCTACTGCAAAAGCCGTTTAGCCTTCAAGACTTGATTGACACCATCGAGGACAAGGACATATACGATGAGCTTGCGAAACTAAACGTCGACATACAAAATCTCAAGGATCTTAATCCGACTCACGCGCAAATTCGTGACTATCTTGACGCATTACGAAAAATCCAAAAGGCGAAAACCTTCTAAAAGTCAGCATTAGTTAGGTTCTTATCTAAAAATTTTTTTTACAAAATCATGAATACGATAAAAAACAACTCGTATGTTTTGTTCTTTTTCAACGATTCTAAGAAATGGCTAAATAAAATCACAAAGGAGCAGGTATTGCACACGCATGTTGGGGTTATCCGGCACAGCGACGCAATAGGAAAGGAATATGGCTCAAGACTCCGCACAAACAAGGACAAGTACGTCTATCTCCTAAAGCCCACGATCCATGACTTTGTAATGAAGAGCCAGCACGGGACCCAAATTGTATATCCAAAAGACCTCGGATACATCATGTCTAGGGCTGGAATTCAAAGCGGTCAGACAATACTTGAAATCGGAACCGGAAGCGGCGCGCTTACTACGTTTTTGGCAAGCATTGTGAAACCTAGGGGCCACGTGCATACCTTTGACGTGGAGCCCCAATTCATGGAGATTGCCAAGAAAAACATCACCAAGGCAGGGATGATAAAATACGTGACGATGAACAACCTTGACATCAAGACTGCCAAGAAAATGCCAATCTCTGACGCTGATGTGGCAGTAGTTGATCTGGGAGATCCGTGGGTTGTGCTGCCACAGGTGCGCAAAATGCTCAAAGGAAGCGGCGCGTTTATTGCCATTTGTCCTACGATGAACCAGCTTGAAAAATTAACCATGGGGCTGGTGGAAAACGAATTCACCGACATTGAATGCACCGAACACATCTTGCGGACAATTGATGCTCGGGAAGGAAAAACCCGCCACTCGTTTAGGGGAATAGGGCATACGACCTATCTTGCATTTGCGAGAAAGGCATACTATGACCGAAAAGAGAAAAAAGAACCTCAAACTGAATAATTTGCGCTGTTTGTATTTATCGTACAAACACAATCTGATAGTCTTCTTATGTGTTGTATTGTTGATGTGTATTGCCGCCGGAATCTAAAAAATCCAATAACTATGTTGTTTCTCAGGTAAACAAGGCAAAGCAAAATCTAAATGACTTCGGAATGATTAATCCTGAAAACCAGGTGACAAAGGAGGATCTGCAAAAGCTTAGCTTTGCAGGAGACATTAGCAAGCTAAAGTCGATAAAAAGAGAAAAAATGCTGGAGGATCTATCGTGTCTTCTTAACGGAAAGATACGTGACCTGGAAAGACAGGAGCAGGAAGAAAAGTGGAAAGAAACAATGCTGCAGGAACTCAATCTGGCATTAAATGAAAAAATAGCACAGCTGGAGCAGGCAAACATACAGCTGGCGGATGAAAAGAAGCACTCTGACGCCCTGAACATGCAGCTGCAAGAAGCTCTTCAGAAACTGCGCCACTCAGAAGAACAACTAACCCTGGAGAGAGACTGGCTTGTTGAACAAGTGGAGATAAAATCGCTAGAGGTCATTGAAACGATTAGGCAAATGATCAAAACCGAAGACAAGAAACCTGCCAAATAGAAGAAAATTTATCCGTACTTGATTTAATTCTCAGTGTGGCAACAAGACTGCAACCTACAATAATCCGCAAATTCATTCCTGCAAGAAAGCAAATCTCTCGTAAGGGGGATAACGGAAAGGTCTTGGTTGTCGGGGGTAGCTACATGTATCACGGCGCGCCGATTTTGGCATCTCTTGCAGCTTTGCGATCTGGCACTGATCTGGTGTATACGTGCGTTCCAAAAATTATTACCTCGTCTGTTCGCGCAGTGTCGCCAAACCTCATTGTAATTCCAATGGTGGACGCCAAGCTTACGCGCGGCGCTGCAAACAAACTGCTTGGTCAAACCCCGAACGACTTGGATTCTGCAACAATAGGTATGGGCCTTTCTATCCCTGACGAGGAGGCGCTAAAACTCTTGGTAAAGTCGCTGGCATCTCAGGACGTGAGGATATCCCTTGACGCAAGCGCGCTTGTAAGCTATATTCTGCCGCACTTGCCGCAAAAAAACATCGTACTTACACCACACGCCGGCGAATTCAAAAGAATATTTGGAATCGTGCCCCCTCCCTCAATTAAAGAAAGAACGACACTGGTTGAAAAGTTTGCAAAAGAACACTCTGTAACAATCCTTCTCAAAGGCAGCACCGACGTGATATCAAACGGAAATCAAACCTTTGTAAATCCAAAGAACCTTGCATCTATGACAGTTGGCGGAACGGGGGACGTGTTATCCGGAATCGTTGCAGGACTGCTTGCACGAAACCGCAGTCCGCTAGAATCTGCAGCGGCAGCTTCTTACATCAATGGAATGGCAGGCAAGATGGCGCAAAAAAAGAACGGACTGCATATAGTTGCAACTGATCTGATAGACAACATCCCTGCAGCAATGAAGCCGTTTGACAGAGTTACAAAATGAACCAAACGCTAAAGCACGTCGACAAAAACATTGGCAGTCTGGTAAAGGACCTCCAGACTCTGATACGGCAACCAAGCGTCTCTGCAAAAAATCAGGGAATCGAAGAATGCTCAAATCTTGTAAGCGCAATGCTGAAAAAATCTGGGATCTCATCTGAAGTATTATATCTGAAAAAAGGCGTAGCGCCAATCGTTTTTGGGGAAGTAAAATCAAAGAAAAACCCAAACAAAACGCTTCTGTTTTACAATCACTATGACGTTCAACCCGTGGAGCCGCTTGATCTGTGGGACGATGATCCTTTTAGCGGGAAGGTAAAGGGAAACAAAGTCTTTGGCCGCGGCTCTGCAGACGACAAGGGTGAACTCATAACTAGAATAAAGGCGGTGGAATCGTTTCTGAAAACCACTGGAGATGTTCCATGCAATGTCAAATTTGTAATCGAAGGAGAAGAAGAAGTCGGCAGCACAAACATCGAGGCATACCTAAAACGATTCAGAAAAAAATTTGCATGCGACGGAGTAATCTGGGAGTTTGGCTATGTGGACTCCAAGAACCGGCCAATCATCGGGCTTGGCATGAAAGGGTTGCTGTATGTAGAACTGTCAGTAAAGGAATCAATCCGTGACGCACACTCTAGTCTTGCAGTAGTCATCAAAAATCCCGCCTGGCTACTGGTCGAGGCGTTAAAAACACTGCGGGATTCGTCCGGCAAAATTCTCATCAAGGATTGGTATAAGGAAGTCACGCCGTTTAGCAAAAGCGACCTGAAGTTATTAGCCACAGAGCCATTCGACGAGGATTCGTTCAAAAAAGAATACGGTGTAAATGGATTTGTAAATGGTAAAAGAAGGCTTGAAGTCAAAAAGGCGCTGGCAGGAGACCCAACATGCAACATTGCCGGACTTGTATCTGGCTATACGATGGAGGGTGCAAAAACTGTTCTTCCGTCGTCTGCACTAGTCAAAATTGATTTTAGACTTGTTCCCAACATGAATCCGAAAAAACAGTTTGCCAGACTTCAAAAACACCTAAAACAAAAAGGATTTTCCGATATCAAAATCAAAATGTATCACGGTGAGGCTGCCGCAAGAACCAGTCCCTCGGATCCATTCGTTGCCCAAATCAAGTCTGCAGCAAAGGAATCATTTGGGGATTTCATAGTTAATGTATCCAATGCCGGAACTGGGCCAATGCATTCGTTTGTAAACGTGCTTGGGGCGCCATGCATATCGATTGGATCCACGTACATGTTTTCGAGAATTCATTCGCCAAACGAATTTGCAAGAATTGATCTTTTGAGAAAAACTACAAAATGCATGTGCCTGATCATGGACAAGTTTTCAAAACACAACTAATCGATCATGCGTGTTTGCCCCGAAAAGACTTTAATGTGCAATCAAGGGGGTTGAAAACATGACTGCAATGTACATGCCTGGCGCAACAGCCGTGGGAATCACATTTAATGACGGCGTAGTCATTGCAAGCGAAAAAAGAATAGCGTATGGGAACTTTTTGGTAAGCAAAACCACCAAGAAAACGTTCCCGCTCACAGACAAGGTGGGTGCAGCATGCGCAGGATTGGTAGCGGACATGCAAATTCTTGCTTTACAAATAAGAGCATTAACAAAAATTAGAAAGATGGAGCTAAAGCGCGATATTCCGCCAAACTCTGTCGCAAAAATGATATCTAACTTGATGTACGAGCGCAGATTCTTTCCATTACTGACTCAGGTTATTGTTGGGGGAATTGTCGACAAGCCGGCAATCTATACTTTGGATCCACTCGGTTCTGTACTGCCAGATGAATATGCCGCAGTCGGAACTGGTGCAGAAATGGCACTAGGTGTGCTGGATCCTCAATTCAAGGAGGGCATGTCAGAAAAAGACGCAGTTGATCTTGCATTAAGGTCAATCAAGGCAGCAACAATGAGGGACTCGTTTAGCGGTGACGGAATCGACGTGCTCGTAATCACAAAACACGGCATAAAAGAATTCACAGAAAAACTTTAGATCAAAAAGAGTTTAGAATCACTACGACCTCTCTTGGGATAATAGTTTTTTATATCTCTCAAGACATTATTTTCTAGTGAGAATTAAGCTACTCTTAGCATCCGTTTTGATTAGTGTCGTCATGATGATTGGTTCTGCAAGCTTGTCTGCGGCAGACATTACATTTCTTGGAAATGGACATGCGCCAATCTATGTGTCTGATAAGAGCGCAAATGATTTTGACTTTAACAATGACAATCTAATAGATTACTACGTCCGTGCACATTACACCGGTAATTCTAACCAAGTTTACAAAGTTGATTACAAGATTCTAGACGAATGTGTGGATGGAAGCACCTATGATGATGCAAAGCTAAAGTTGGGATTTTCTACAACTGATTTTTTCTTTTTTGATAGGACGTGGTTTACTGATTTTGATGTGTGGACACAATGGTTCAAGTCAGGATCAAATGATGGTGACAAAAGAATCGATCTTGTCTCATTACCGCATGGAGCGCTTCCAATTCCATTTCCATTGAGTGGAGATGACGTAATACAAAACAAGGATAAGAAAAAAGGCTCATTTACTCATAAGAATAGCATTCCAGAGCTTGACGGTCAGGCAGGTTGGGAAGGCTCCGTCTTTTTCCGCGGCTCCCCAGGCCAATATTACATGTGGACTATTCACCCAGCTGGAGGAATATCTGGCTGTGACCGTTTTGCGGCACTTGGAATACCTATAATCATTAACTAATTTAGTAGACATTTTAGCAAGGATTCCGACGATTCCTCACACGAATGTGATTATTATTAGATAAAAAATTACCGCGCCTGCAATGGCTAATGTGGCCTTTATTTTGTCGGACTTTTTCAACGCACTGTTTTTCGCATACTGGCGTATAATCTGTATGAAAAATCAGTCTTTTAGCGATTTTTTAATTTCCCAATACGTGTCTGAAATGTAGTGCAGGTTTTCAACAACCTGCCCCTTTGTCATCTCAGACAGCTCCTTGCTGGATACCAGCGCGCGCCCGACAGCAAGAACTTTTTTCTGCGACTCTTCGACTATGCACACGATCTGGCCCTTTTCAAATTCTGTAAATGATTTTACGCCGGGCCTCATTACATTTGCGCCATTGCACATGAACTTTACAGCGCCCATGTCTACAGTGACGCTTGGGAATTTCTCAAGGATTTTTAGGTCTGTCAGAAACGGAAGATAGTTCTGACCTATTTTTAGCGCAGTCATGCCTTCGCCGATTATTATTCTTGCGCCCTCATCCAACTCGTAAATTTTCAGATTCTTTATCTTTGGTATCTCGATTTTCCACTGCAAGCTGATCTCTTTTAGGACATCGGTAGTTTCCGTTTTTGAAATGAGGTTTGATTTCAATCTCTTGATATTTCCTTGCGAATGTCCAAAAGATCCCTGAGTATGGAGCTTGCGGTCTCCGTGCCGCCTGCCCCTTTGCCAATGATGGTCTGGGTGCCTGAATGTTCCGATGTGAATGAGATTGCGTTCAAGGTACCGTTTACACATAGCGGATCATCTGTGGATATTTCGCGGGGGCTCACAATCAGATCCTTGTTGCAAGACGCAATTAACTTGATTGCGCATTTTTTCTTTGCCGCATCCTTGATGTCTTGCGTGGACACATTTCGTATTCCAGTTCTTTGTATGTCTGGCATTGTTACCTTCATTCCCATTATCCAGTTTGCCAAAATCACAAGCTTTGCCGCTGCGTCAAAGCCGTCCAAATCGAGCGACTCGTCCGCTTCCACATACCCTTTTGACTTTGCGTCCTTTAGGGCCTCCCCAAAACTCATCCCATGCGACATGTTGGTTAAAATGTAATTTGTGGTGCCGTTTAGGATTCCGGCAAAAGATGTTATCTGCTCTCCGCGCAGACTGTTTTTTGCATAATCCAAAATTGGCGTTCCTCCGCCGACAGTTCCGCTGAATCTTAGCAGCACCTGGTTGTACGTTGCAAGCTCCATCAGTGACGGGAATGCCAGTGCCAGCGGACCCTTGTTGACAGATATTACGTGCATCCCGTTTTTCATGGCAGATATGATGTGCGACATGCCGGGTTCCGCATCCTTGTAGTTGCTTGCTGTCGTCTCAATCAATACGTCAGCCTCTACGTTGTTTATGATGTCGAGTCCTTGCCAGTTCTTTGCTTTGTCATAGTTCTTTACTGTGCCGAATTTTTTTTTGACCTCGACTAGTCTGTTGAGATCAAGGCCAGACGGTTCTACTACCCCACCCTTGCTGTCAAACACTCCGACTATTCTTGGTTTGAGTCCATACTTTGCATACAGATCATCCGTCCTTGAGACGAGCAGTTTCGCTAGGCTCTGTGCAACCGTGCCAAACCCGCAAATAATTATGCGCAAACCTTGTTACCCCAATTAAGCAAAAGACATGCCATTTCCATTCGTTTTATTTTGTCTCTATTTTATTAATGATGATGTATCATTTTTGGCTAGTTTTGCTATCAGTTTTTTCTAATTTCAGAGATACTGAGTTTATGCAGTATCTGGCAAACGTGGGCTTGGGGCCGTCGTCAAAAACATGTCCTAAATGCGAGCCACACTTTGCGCACATTACCTCGGTGCGCATCATCCCGTAAGCAGTGTCGGTTTCATATTTTACGCTGTCTTTTCTCAGCGGCTCAAAGAAGCTGGGCCAGCCTGTGCCTGAGTCGAACTTGGTGTCTGACTTGAACAGCTCGTTTTCGCAGCACGTGCATCGATAAATCCCGTCATCCTTGCAGTGAGTATATTTTCCTGTGAATGGGGCTTCCGTATCCTTTTTTCTGCATACTTCGAACTCTTCGGGGCTAAGAACTTGTTTCCATTCCTGGTCAGACTTTGTAATCTCGTCCACGATACAAATATGCGCGTCAGGTATTAGAATATTTTTCCAGTTTCATTTCTGGTTTTTTCTTTTTTCCTCGATTCGTTTTTCTGACTCGAATCGCTCAAGGTCATACGTGTTAAGATCTGCAAACTTGATTGTCTTTGACAGGTTGGGATGCGTTTTCTTTATTGCCAAAAACATTTTTTGCGCAACCTGTCTGTAGTCTATGTGCCCCTGCGGTATGGTTCTTAGCTCAATCAGGTGCGCTGCCTCACGCAAGTTTAGTCTCATAAAAAACGGATAGTTGTACGCAAAGTTAACGACATACTGGGATTGTTCCGGATGCTTTGCCCGCATTGAATCAAAAACCTGTTTTGAAAAACTCATGCATTCTTTGTATTCCTTTTCCATTCCCGTCTCTGCGATTTCCTTTGGGATGACGTAGCCGTGATCTGCAGTAAGGAGCTGTCGCTCAAGTGTGAGTACGCGATGTCGATGCAGATCCCGAAACATCCCGAAATTGCCAATTATGTCAAACGTGTACTGTGTCATTTCAAAGGCACGCGGTAGCCTTTGCCTGCGATTCTGTCTTAGTTTTGCAAACGTGTTTATTATTTTGATTTTTTCTAAAGAACTCATTTTTTTTACCGCCGACAAAATGTCCTGGTATGAAGAGCCGCGTGACTGCTCATACATTGCGGCTGAAACTATCTTGTTGATTGCGCCTGACTCTGACTCTGACTCTGCAAGGTGCACCCGCGGTCCGACTGCCTTGGCATGCACTTTCTTTGCTAGGACTAATCCTGTTTTTTGCAGCTTTTTGAGGTATTCCTGCATGATAATCCCGTACTTGTCATCTGAGCGCCTGACAAACGACTTGATTGTGGTGTCCAGCTCGTGCTTGATTTTCTTTGCAAGCATTTGCTCCTCTTCGAGGCTGGAGCCGAACAAAATTGTGAGCAAATACTCAAAGGCACGACCGTTCCCGGTTACGCCGACATTGGTCAGAGTAGATGCGGGAAGCAATCCCCTTAGGATGTCAAGTGCTTTTGCCTTAGTTGATGCATTGTAAATGAAAGTGGCAGACTTGATGTCCGATTCGTTTTTCAGATTTGCAAAAGACACTTCCTTTCCGGAAGCAGAGTCTTTGAACTTGAGGTTCGCAATTGGTTCTTTTTCTCTGACATAGTTTATCATCGGCTGTATGTTTTTTGAATAAACATCAAAATCCAAATTGCATGACTCTGCATACCTGTCTGCAAATTTTGAGCTCATTATTGTGGGATCGCGGTAAAACTTGTACTCGCCGTTGGTTTTTTTGTCCCATGCTACATAGCGCGATGATTTTTCTAAATACGACATGCCGATTCGCCTGTCCTCGATTTTTTTTACTGCGATGTTTGATATGCCCTCGATTGCAATCTGCGCAATTCCGAGCTCGGCAACAGAGTCGTCCCCATATTCCACGAGAACTTTGTTGTAGAATTCCTCGCCGCGGTTTTTGTTTATCAAAAACTCGTCTAAAAATATGCGCCTCATGCTCTTGTCAGTCCTGCTGTATCGCGACATGAGGGCGCCACGATCCACCTGCTGCGGTGTAATTATCGCAAATACCGAGTCATCCGAATTTGAGAAATGTTCCAAAAGAATTTTTTCTTCTGACGCATCAAATTCTTTTGTCAACAGATCCCAGACTTTGTGATTGTAAATAAACTATTTCCGATTTATTTGAATCAGATCTGGTCCTTTTGCCTTTGCCTTGGATTGCCATCGTAGCAACACTTCTTTCATCGCGTTTGCGTCGCCCTCGTTTTCGGTATACATTAGCATTGTAATCCAGCGGCCTTTTCCAGCTTTTCCGCCAACCGAATTCATCCAAAACTCTGTTGGCAAGCTTTTCATTGCTTCGTTGTTTGGATCCTGACTAAAGTCTACCCAGCGCTTTGAGACAAAGTGAAGAATTTGGTCCAATCCGTCTTTT
>SCVO01000071.1 GCA_004322465.1 Candidatus Nitrosotenuis sp. | reverse complement strand
TCATCGCTAAAGGCTCCAGAAGAAAAAAATCCAAACTGATAACACGAGATGATGTGAGTTTGGAGCTGCAGTGACCTGTAGATCGCCGGTTCAACTCCGGTCGGCCCCACGTCTATTTCTTTGATCTGAGGACGTTGAGTGCAGAGCCTTCCCTGAACCACTCTATTTGCGCAGTGTTGTAAGAGTGTGAAAGTGAAATTTCTTCCCTTGAGCCATCGGCATGTGTTATCACACACTTGACTGGCTTTCCCTGCTGCAGTTGGTTTAGACCAACTAGGTCTAGTCTGTCGGATTCCTGAATCTTGTCATAGTCTAATGGATTTGAAAACGTCAGTGCAAGCAGCCCCTGCTTTTTGAGGTTTGTCTCGTGGATTCTTGCAAAGGATTTTGCAATTACCGCCCCGCATCCCAAGAATCTCGGGGTAAGCGCCGCGTGCTCCCTGCTGCTTCCCTCCCCATAGTTGTTATCTCCGATGATTACCCATCGCAGGTTGTTTGCCTTGTATTGTCGCGCTATCGCCGGAAGGGATTCTACTGTACCAGTTATCGCATTCTTTCCCTTTCCCACTTCGCCTGAGAACGCGTTTACCGCGCCCAAAAGCAAATTGTCACTCAGCTTGTCCAGGTGCCCTCGGAACATGAGCCATGGACCTGCTGGAGAGATGTGATCAGTGGTGCATTTTCCCTTTGCCTTCACCATTACCGGCATGGAGAGGTAGTCCAATCCATCCCATTTTGAGAATGGCTCCAGCTTTTGCAGTCTGGTGCTGTTTGGATTGATCAAGACCTCAACCGAATCAGGATTATCTGCTGGTGAAACGTAAACATCCTTTCCAAGCTTGAATCCATTTTCTGGAACCTCAGGTGCAATCTCGGGAGGAGTGAGCTTGAACTTTGTTCCGTCCTTTGCGGTCAGCTCGTCCTTTAGCGGGTTAAACGAAAGGCTGCCGCCCAAGGATAACGCAATAATCAGTTCAGGGCTGCCGATAAAGTTCATCGTGTTTCTCTTTCCGTCGTTTCGTCCGGGGAAGTTTCTGTTGAATGATGTAACTATGGTATTTGGCTCGTCCTTTTTCATCTCAGGTCTGTTCCACTGTCCGATGCACGGACCGCATGCGTTTGCCAGAACGGTTGCGCCGATTTCCTTTAGCATGTCCATCTGCCCGTCGCGCTCTATTGTTGCCCGCACCTGCTCAGATCCTGGCGTGACCAGCAATGGAATCTTTGCCTTTACCCCGTGGTCCCTTGCCTGCCTTGCAACGCTTGATGCGCGAGACATGTCCTCGTATGACGAGTTGGTGCAGCTTCCAATGAGTGCAACAGAGATGTCATTGATGTAGTTGTTTTTCTTTACGTCCTCAGCTAGTTTCGATATCGGTCTTGCCAGGTCAGGCGTGTGAGGTCCCACCATGTACGGCTCCAATGTACTCAGATTAATCTCAATTACCTTGTCAAAATACTTGGAAGGATTCTGTTCCACGTCGGGATCTTCAGTCAACAGTTCAGTGTGCTGGTTTGCAATATCGGCTATCTTTCCGCGGTTTGTAGCCCTAAGGTATGTTGCCATCTTTTCATCATAAGGAAAGATGGAACATGTCGCGCCGATTTCTGCGCCCATGTTTGTGATGGTTGCCTTGCCGGTGCAGCTGATTGTCTTTGCCCCGGGTCCAAAGTATTCTATTATGGCGTTTGTCCCGCCGGATACGGTAAGGGAGCCAGCAACATACAAGATAATATCCTTTGGAGAAGTCCACCCATTTAGTGATCCAGTAAGATACACGCCGATTCTCTTCGGGTACAAAATTTCCCAGGGCATTCCTGCCATTGTTTCAGCAGCATCCAGTCCCCCTACACCCACTGCAATCATCCCCAATCCACCGGCGTTCGGGGTGTGAGAGTCAGTCCCAATCATCAGCCCCCCTGGAAAAGCATAATTTTCTAAAACGACCTGGTGTATGATTCCAGCACCCGGCTTCCAGAATCCGGCGCCGTACTTTCTAGAAGCAGACTCCAGAAACTTGTACACCTCGTTGTTCTCGTATATGGCAGCCTTTGTGTCGGATTCCGCCTCGACTCGCGCCTGAATCAAGTGATCACAGTGGACTGTTGTGGGAAGCTTTGCCTGAACCAGCCCTGCCTGCATGAACTCGAGCATCACAGTCTGTCCTGTTACGTCCTGCAGTGCGACTCGGTCCGGATTCAAAAACACGTAGCTTTCACCGCGCCTTGGCTCGGACACATCGTCAGAGAAATGTCCGATGAGAATTTTTTCGCTAAGCGTTAGCGGTCTGTTTACAATTTTTCTAAATTTTGAAATGTTCTTTTCTAATTTTGTATAGACAGACAGTACAAGATCGGGAGTAGTTTCTATTTGCATTTTATGTTCAGCACACATCATGCGGCAATAATTAGTTATAAATCGTATTAGACATTATAATTCCAAATTTGGAAAACGCAAAATAATTTTCAGATCGTGCACAAAAATTTGCTAACAGTTATAAGCTAAAAACCATTTATTATATATGGTATACTTTATGGCTCATTTGTTGTTTGTTAGGGGGTATGGGTTTGGTCAATAAGGGATTCCCGGCTTTTGGAAACTCGCAAGCAGGCGCGTTTATCGCGGCGCTGAAAAATTACAATCTTCCTGATTTTATTCTTAAAAAAATAGCCAAAGAATGCGGCTCTGATCTTCTGGAGCGGGGCAGACTTGACGACAGGCTCCAAAGCATGAACGACACGGCACTCACCATGCTGCACAAGATTTTCATCGACTGCGAAAGCGACGTCGCAGGAAAATACGCAGACTATAGATTTTACGCATACGTGTCCAGCATGTACCACAAGTGCGACATCCTGATTAACGAGTCAATCCCCGGCGCCTCCGGAAAAAACCACAAGGTCCCAGTCGCTGTAAAAAACAACGGCATGTACATTGCAGTTGCGTTCAACAAGTCCACCGGGACACCTGTCCAAAAAAGAGAGGCAATCAAGTTTTACGGAATTATAGATGATGTCAAAAAAGGTGACCACGGAACAATGATGACTGACGCAATCTTTGGCACGTCTGTCGGCTTCAAGGGGGACTCCCTGGTCGAGCTGGAGAGACTCTCCAAGACAAGAAAGAACGACGCAGAGTCCAGACTAGAAATCAAGACTGCAAACTTTGAAAACAGAATTTATTCGGTTACCAAGTGCACCTAAATCCATCGCACGCCCTTGCTCTCATAGTATTTGCTTTTTGCCCTAGAGTGGCGTGGCCTCACATGCAAAATTGAATTGCAGCACGGGCATTTGGAATCATCCCATTTTAGATACACGTCGCACACTCCGCACCTTTTCTGCCCGTTGTACCGGAGCGATATCTCGCCCAAAAACACGGAATACTTTGTCCTACAGTCGCCCTTGCAAGTAAGCAAGATGTGGTTACGCAATTCGAAAATTAAAGTGGCAGGTGATTATACAATTACCTAAGGGTTGCAGTGTCAATTGTCATGAAATACGGCATGCCGGATGTCTTTTCAAAGTTTTTTCCGTAATGCTCAAACTTTAGATCGTTGAAGATGTGCTGCGACCAGACATCGTGCACCATCTCTGCGTGCTTTTTGGTTTTTTTCTGCATCAGAAACAGGTGAGCCAATTCATGTGACACAAGCGTGCAGTTTTTTTCCGCCAAGAAAAACACGTCGTCGTCCTTTGGCTTTTGCCACAGAGTCATCGCAAAGTTTGGAGCATAGTACCCCTCGCAGTTGCAGTCGGTCCACAGGGGGCGAAAGTGGCTCAGATAAAAGTGGATTGTGTCTGCGCCGCGTTTTCTGTGATCATCCAGTAATGCACTCGTGTCCACTCGTCTGAGTATGCTTGCCTTTCCAGTCACCATGGTATCGCATTGGACGTCCACGTCCTGCGAAAACACGTTCTTTATCCATTTTTTGTAAAACTGCGCCATCTCTTGGACATACTCAAACTCGGGATCGCGCAACCCAAGGTCGTCGCGGTTAATTACAAATACAAAATGCAGGAGCATAACAAGAAAAAGAAATGATTAAGATTGGCCTTCAATACCCATCAGGGTCAGTGTAGATCTGATTTTCTCGATTTTGCGAATCTTCCACGTGATTGTCTCACGCAGCGCCTCAACTGTAGGA
>SCVO01000070.1 GCA_004322465.1 Candidatus Nitrosotenuis sp. | reverse complement strand
TTGTAATCGACAGTCCTTAATATTGGTCAGTTTGAATCTCAGAAGATGGACAAGGAAGAGATCCTTGCAAAGTTTTCAAGTGAGCCGGATAGATACTACAAGGTAAAATTATTTGCCGAGCAGGGCTTTGAGCGTAAATCGTGCTCAGTTTGTAAGCGATTTTTCTGGACTTTGGAATCGCAGAGAAAAACTTGTCCTGATCATTCTGAAGACACTTATTCGTTTATCGGGAATCCGCCTACAAAAAAGAGATTTGATTACACCGAAGCATGGAAGCAGGTGGAATCATTTTTTGTAAAAAACGGACACACGTCGGTATCAAGATACCCAGTGGTATGCAGGTGGCGCGATGATCTTTACTTCACCATTGCATCGATTGTTGATTTTCAAAGGGTGATGGGCTCAAAGGTTGTGTTTGAGTTTCCTGCAAACCCGCTCGTGGTTCCGCAGACGTGTCTTCGATTCAAAGACTTGGAAAACGTTGGAGTCACAGGAAGACATTTTTCCAGCTTTTGCATGATTGGGCAGCACAGCATTCCAAACGGAAGCGGTTACTGGAAGGACGAGTGTGTTGATTTGGATTTCAGATTACTGACAGAGTCTTTTGGAATAAACAAGGAGGAAGTTGTTTTTGTAGAGGATGTCTGGGCAGGTGGCGGGTCCTTTGGATCGTCGCTTGAATTCTACGTCAGGGGACTAGAATTAGGAAATGCCGTGTTTACGGAATTTCAGGGGGATCTCGGGCAGCACACTACGCTTGATCAGAGAATCATAGACATGGGTGCAGGCCTTGAGAGGTTCGCGTGGATCACCATGGGGACGCCGACTGCGTATGATTGTTGTTTTGGACCAATAACGCAAAAGCTAATTCAAAAAGTAGGAATTGACACAGACGCAAGCATTCTAACAAAATACTTTACAGAGATAGCAAAAAGCCTAGAAAAGTATCCCGACCTGTCACAAGTAAGAAAAGCCGCGATAAAGGCAACAAACCTCACAGAGGACAACGTAAACAGGATCATCGCTCCGCTTGAGGGAATTTACACAATAGCAGACCACCTGAGGACTTTGATTTTCGCAATATCCGACGGCGCACTTCCAAGCAACGTTGGCGGCGGGTACAATCTAAGAATAATCCTAAGAAGAATCATGGCCACAATCGACAGACTTGGCCTGAATTTGGACTTGAACGATCTGATTGACAGCCACATTGACTACCTCAAGGCAACATACCCTGAGCTTGAACAATACAGGGACGAGGTCAAGACAATAATTGGAATTGAGGTGGAAAGGTACCACGATTCCAAATCAAGAATGGTAAAGATTGCAGAGAATCTCAAGAGCAAGAATCTAAACGTAGACGACATGATCAGATTATACGAGTCAGACGGCGTCACGCCGGACTATCTAAAGGAGCATAAAATAATTGCCGAGATTCCAGATAGCTTTTACACCAAGCTGTCAGACCTCCACCAGTCAGAAAAAAAGAAGGCTGGCGAGGAATTCGATCTAAAAGGAATCCCAGATACGGAATTATTGTTCTACAAAGACGACCCAATGAAATTTGATGCCAAGGTAATCAAGGTAATAAAAAACAAGTTCGTCATATTGGACAAGACCTCGTTTTATGCAAGAGGTGGAGGACAGGAGCCTGACCACGGGAAAATAAACGGCTCTGATGTGTCAGACGTTACAAAACATGGCAACGTTGTACTGCATGAAATGAAGACAGTTCCAAGTGAGGGCTCCACAGTCAGTTGTGAAATCGACATCCCAAGGAGAGTAAACATAACAAAACACCACACCAGCACACATGTGATAAACTCGTCCGCAAGAAGCGTTCTAGGCTCTTGGGTATGGCAGCATTCGGCATTCAAAGAAAAGGAATACGGCAGGCTTGACATCACGCATCACTCCAGCCTCAACGAGGAAGATATTAAAAAAATTGAGAATGTCGCAAATTCAATAGTTCAAAAAAATCTCCCAGTCACGATCAAAGAGTATGACCGAGGCCAGGCAGAGCAGACATTTGGTTTCAGAATATACCAGGGAGGTGTCGTTCCTGTAAAATCGGTAAGAATTGTAAGGATTGAGGACTTTGATGTCGAGGCTTGCGGCGGCACGCACGTAAGAAGGACTGGAGACCTCGGACTGATCAAGATTACAAAATCAGAAAGAATCCAGGACGGAGTCGTAAGGCTAGAGTTTGTTTCCGGTGAAGCCGCAATCAGATATGTGCAAAAACAGGAAAGCGACTTGTCCACAATAATAAAATCACTAGGATCAAACAAGGAAAAACTGCTCAAGTCATTTGAGCACGCAATGAGTGACTCAGAGTCTGCAAAAAAGAAACTAAAACAATTAATCAAAAGAACCAGCGATACGGTGGCAAAGCAGGCAGTCGATAATGCCAAAAGCTTTGGAGCCTTGAAGTTTTATTCCGTCATCGATGAGGAGATGGACGAAGAGTTTCACATTGCAGTAGGCGAGGATGTAATCACGCAGAATCCATCTGCCATTTACTGTGCTCTGATCATAAAGGGAGGAGGAATCAGAATTATTGTTTTTGCGGGAGCTGAGGCATCAAAGACATTCAAGGCAGGAGACTTGGTAAAGGAGATTTCTGCAAAGCTTGGCGGTTCTGGAGGAGGAGACGCAAGATTTGGGCAGGGTGGCGGAAAGGACGTGGCAAAGCTTTCGGATGCGCTCGAATACGCGGAATTGCTGATAAAAAAGACAGTGAACTTATGATAGACTGGAATGGAATAGAGGAAAAGTGGAGGAAAAAGTGGCAAGAGTCAAAGGACTTTGAAACCAACCCAAATTCCAAGGAAAAAAAATTCATCACAGTCGCATACCCGTACCCAAATTCCCCACAGCACATAGGTCATGGAAGGACCTACACGCTTGCAGACGTCCATGCAAGATTTTTGCGCATGAAGGGATACAACGTACTGTTCCCAATGGGATTCCATTATACCGGAACGCCCATTCTCGGAATGGCAAAAAGAGTCCAGGAGGGAGACAGGGAGCTAATACAAAACTTTAGGGAACTGTATCACGTACCAGAAGACAAGATAAAGGAGTTTGTAGAGCCCGTAAAAATTGCAGATTATTTCCATGAGGAGATAAAAGCAGGAATGATAGAGATGGGATATTCTATTGACTGGAGACGGGAATTCACTACGATTGATCCTGCATATCAGAAATTTATCGAGTGGCAAGTCAACACACTAAGAAAAAAGAACCTGATCATACAGGGGTCTCACCCTGTCGGATGGTGTCCAAAGGACCAGAACCCCGTATCCCAGCACGATACCCTTGGAGATGTGGAGCCGGACTTTACTGAGTACATTTTGATAAAATTCGTTCATGAAAATTATGTCATACCTACTGCGACACTCAGGCCGGAAACGCTTTTTGGCGTGACAAACCTCTGGGTCAACCCCGACATCACCTACAAAAAGATCAAAGTTGACGGGGAAAACTGGATAGTCAGCGCAGAGTGCGCCCACAAGCTGGAATATCTGGACAAGAAGGTGACGTATGAGGGAGAGATAAAGGGTGCAGAACTTTGTGGGAAAAAAGTCACAGTCCCGCACAGAAAGGATTCCGTGATAATGCTCCCGGCTAGCTTTGTCGAGTCCCATACGGGTACCGGCATAGTGATGTCGGTTCCGGCTCATGCGCCATTTGACTACCAAGCCCTGCAGGATCTGAAGAACTCCAATAACACAGACGAATCACTTGCAAAGGAAATTCAAAAAATAGAGGCAATTTCCATCATAGAGACGGAAGGGTTTGGAAATATTCCGGCAAAAGAGGCAATCGACAAACTCGGGATAAAGGACCAAAACGATCCCAAGCTGGAAGAAGCTACAAAGGAAATTTACGGAAAAGAATTCTACGGTGGAAAGCTAAAGCAGAACACAGGACAGTTTGCAGGAAAAAAAGTAGCGGATGCAAAAGACATAGTAAAGGAATGGCTAATCAAGGAAAAATTTGCAGATATTTTACTGGAGCTGACAAATGCGCCAGTCCGATGCAGGTGCGGTGCAGAGTGTGTCGTTAAGATCCTAAACAACCAGTGGTTTTTGAACTACTCAGACAAGTCATGGAAAGAAAAGGCTACAAAATGTCTTGACGGAATGAGCGTACTTCCCCAGGAAATAAGGCCAGAGTTCAACTATGTGATTGGATGGCTGAGAGAAAGGGCGTGTGCAAGACAGCACGGCCTTGGAACAAAACTTCCATGGGATAAGGACTGGATAGTCGAGAGTCTGTCTGATTCAGTAATCTACATGGCATACTATATCATTGTAAAATTTGTCAACGGTAATGAGATAAAGGCGGAAAGTCTTGGACCAGAATTTTTCGATTATGTGTTTTTGGGGTTTGGTGATGCAGGTACGGTATCAGAAAAGACAAAAATTCAAAAAGAGAAAATCGAGCAGATCAGAAAAGAATTTTTGTACTTTTATCCGGTAGATTCAAGACATTCCGGACGTGATTTGGTGCCGAATCATTTGACATTTTTTGTGCTGAATCACGTGGCTATTTTCCCAGAGGAGAACTGGCCGCAGGAAATTGTGGTAAACGGCTCTGTTCTAATGGATGGAAAAAAGATGTCAAAATCCATGGGCAACATAATCCCGTTGCGAAAGGCAATCAAGGACTACGGTGCAGACCCAATCAGGCTGGCAATAATCATATCTGCGGAACTTCTCCAGGATGCCGACTTTAATTTAGAATCGGTGTCAGGAATCAAGCACAAATTGGAATCATTGCTGGAAGAATGCTCAAGACTAAAGCCAGAAAAACAAGGCAAACTAGAGCCGGAAGACAAGTGGATAAAGAGCAAATTACAAGGCGCGGTGTCAGACCTCACAGTATCAATTGAAAAGATGAGACTTCGGGAAGCACTTCACAATATTTTGTTCACATTTGAGTCAGACATACAGTGGTACATGAAAAGGGTAAACGCAAAACACAGGACGGATACCGCAGGAATCCTACACGAAATAAATTCCATCAGAGTCGCAATGCTATCACCATTTGCACCGCATGTTGCAGAGGAGATGTGGGAAAAACTCGGCCACTCTGGAATGGTGTCAACATCAAGCTGGCCTCAAGCATCGGAAAAAATTGACGGGTATGCGATACAGTCAGAGGAATTGCTAAAATCGATCATTGACGATATCGCAAGCATTCTCAAGGTAACTAAAATCACTCCCCAAAAGATCACCATCTATACTGCAGATTCGTTCAAATCAAGGGCATACCACTCCATCTTGGAAAAAATCATGGGCGGTCAGACCAACATGGGCGTAATAATGAAGGATCTGATTGCAAACAAAGAAACCGAAGAGATAAAGAAAAACCCAGACTTTGTGCAGAGGGCCATCAAGGATATTTTGTCAGAGCCAACTGAACTGAGAAAGACAAAACTAGAGATTTCAGATTTCGATGAAAAAGGACTGCTTTCGAATGAGCTTGCAGGGTTGATTAAGGCGGATTTCGGTGTGGAGCTGCAAGTATTTTCAGAATCAGACTCTGGCAAGTATGATCCAAAGAATAAGGCCAGAACTGCCAGGCCTTTCAAGCCGGCCATACTGATAGAATAAAGTTCAGTGCCAAAAATGTCGGCACAGAGGCAATCGGATTTAATAAAAAATATTCAAAAATTGTCGCTGAATTGTTTGGTCTTCTCGTCTACGCTATCTTGTAGCGATTTAGCCTTCTCGCCAAACGATTCTCGATTTGATCTTTTTTTCATTTCCTCTTCATGTTCTTTTCTTGCATGATGTAATCGGTCTTTTTCGTGGATGAATTCTTTCCCACAGTGATCACACTTTACTATATCATGATGATGAACATGTCTTGCATGATGGATTAGATCGGCATCGGTTGCGAATTTTTCATCGCATTGTTCACATTTTTTCTTTCTATGAAAAAAATCCATGTACATACATCAAGGCTTCATTTCTCTTAAGGATTGCTTAACTAGGGGGTCATTTTTTTGCGATAACGCAGTTCTCTAATTGCTCGTTGTGAGTGCTTTTCTCGAAGCCCCAAATCGGGCAGCCGTGATCACAGTTCAACCCACATGTGACAATTTCCTTTACTTTAGACTTTATCCCGCCAGAGTTATTCAAAATTTGATTTGCCAGGTAGGATTTTGACTTGTTTGAATAACTTTGACTTTCGGTTTTTGTCCAGCGGCACAGGCATTTTTTTGGCAACGAGTCAAGACTGTAAAGTCGGGGACTTTCACTTAGAAGTTTTGGGCGCTTTAGAATCACCACGCTTCCATTGACATATATCAAACCAGTGTTGCGCAACGAGAACTTTCTTGGAACATAGTTAGTTGCCACATACGCATAATCCACATAGTCTTTGATGTGTTCAATTTGTTTTCTTGCACGCTTGAGATTGTCTTTTGATGACTTTACTTCGACTGCAACAATTTCGTCATTTTTTAAAAGCAGCAAGTCAACATCTGAGAGAATATTCCCCCACGCAATGTTGAATCTGGCATGAGGGACCGCCTCATATCCCAAGTTCTCAAAGAACACGACTAGTTTTTTTATTATTACGGATTCGTGCCTGCCTTCACGCTTGCTTGACTTTAGAATGTTATCTGCCCTGATCAACTAGAATATTTGCAATTTTTTCAATAACTTGGCAAATGAGTGATAAATTTGACTCGTGATCTAATTTACCATCACATCTTTTGGTTCGTCGGCTTTTTTGTTGTGCCATGAACGCGTCAGCCGGAAAAAATGGATATTGTATTTATTAGGTTAGAATTGACATCAGCTGAATTGAAAATCGCAGTGTGTGGAATCGGTGTTGCCGGGAGCTACCTACTTTCAAGACTAAAGCACGACCACGAGGTTGTCGGCTTTGAGCGAATGCCGGAGGAAAGACACGATTCCATTTGCGCTTGGGGCACATGTAAGCCAAGGATGGTGGAGCTGTGCGCAAAATCAGGAGTTGACTTTAACCAGTATGTCATCCACGATGGAAAAAACATGTATGTCGAGATGAACAACAGCGAAAAATTCAACATCGGCCTGCACGGCCTATGCACATATAACAAAATTCAGCTAATCAAAGACTTTACCAAAGGCTGCAAGGTCAATTACGGCACAAGCCCGAAGCTTGAAGACTTGGAGGCGGAATTCGACATCATAGTTGATTGCACGGGTTTTCACAGGGTGTATCTTCCAAAGCTTGAAAAAGACTTTTTCCTGCCAACGTACGAATACAAAATAGAGTATGAGGACAAGGTTCCATATGACGACTTTTTCATAAAACCGTTTGCCAACATGACTGGTTATTTCTGGTATTTCCCACTGGGGAAAAAGTTTGCCCACATTGGTGCGGGAGATTACATGAAAAGACATGTTGAGGAGACGGACGACTTTTTCAAAAAATATGGTGGAAAGATCATCAAAACGGTTGGAAGGCCAATCAGACTGGCTACTCCAAATCTCTGCAAGCCATTTTACAAGGGCAAAGTAGTCGGGGTTGGCGAGTCAATTGGTACGGTTTACCCTCTCCTAGGCGAGGGAATCATTCCAAGCATGGAATGTGCAGATATTTTCGTCAGGAATCTTGGGAATAACGAGAAATACGAAAAAGAGGTAATGGAGCATTTCAAAATGTATGGAAAGGTTTTCAATTTCGTAAGAAGCAAGTTGAGTAAGGACTTTAGCTTACTCAAACAGCTGCCGGATATGCTATCCATCTTCAGATACATGAAAAAGAACGAAGCTCGCTTTGGAATGGAAATTCACATGCGAGACTTGATGAAAGTTGCAAAAGCCTAGACAAAATTAGCCAGACTGAATCCTTCTCTTGCGGTTCTAGTGTACTTCATGTTGTAGTCATAAATCGTTACCGAGTATTCTTTGAGCACTTCCTTCATCGGATCAAGGGTCTCAGAAAGATAAAATCCCGGACAGTCCCCGGTAAACTGAAACGTCGAATGCACTCTTGCCCGCCCGTTGTCATTCTCAAGCCACGTTGAAAACGGGTACAGATAGCACACACCCGGCCTGTCAGGATGCATGGAACATGCGCCTTCCTTGTCAAGGAACCTGCATGAGATGTGAGTTCCATCGTCTGCCTCGGTCTCGTCGGATTTTCGCTTTAGGTTAATCGACGTTATTATCGTATTGGTGGATGTCGGTCCTGCCTCCTGCCATGTTGCAACGAGTGTTTCTTTTTTGATAAAGTCCGATGTTTTTTGATATTTCAATCCCTTGCCGATTGTAACTAGGTCGTCCGATGTGAGAGGAAGTCTCCCCTGTCGGTCACAGCAGTTGTGGCAGTCAGGCCAAAAGCATTTCCACAGGATGAATTTTTTTTCATTTGCCAAATACGGAATGTGAAATATTACATCTTTTACTTTGACAGGATAATCAGAGACGTCTGTGCATTTTCCAAGCATAAAGTCTTTGAGTATAGGATCAATCTGCCAATTTTTTTCTAAAAGATGTAAAGATTCCTCAATTTCCTTTTGAGACAACTATGCAATTATAACTAAATTGTTCAGATGTTATTAATGTTGAGTGAAAAGGGCAAGTATGCATCAGGAACTGAAAACAGGAGACTGGTGTGGAAGGAAATTGTATGGCCACTAATACTTGAACTAAACAATGTCGCGTTTACCTTATCAGAATATCAAAAAAAGCGCGACGAGGTTTGTGAAAAGTTCGGAATCTCACTTACTGTCACGTCAAGAGGACTCGTCTCGCTTTTACAAAAAAATCTCCTGTTTAAAGAAAAAGATCTTTATTCCATACACTACAGGCTAATCCCCTACATGAGACTAAAGGCAGAATGCGATTACGCAACGGCGATTAAAGAAGTGCGCACAAAGTAATAATTTTATATCCAGCACATATTGCAGTTTTTTCAGTAGCCCGATAGTCTAGCGGTCAAATGAAATTTCAGACTAAGGATTCTGCCCTCTGGATCTTACGAGTGGATAGGCAGAGACGGCAGTTCGAATCTGCCTCGGGCTACTCTATTATCTAGATGCTTGTGCTATTCTTTCTAGCTCGTTCTTTTTCTTGACAGATGGAGCATTGCCATCATTTGTTGATGCTGCAATTAGGTGATCTGCAAGATATTCTTCCATTGAACGTGGATTTGAAAATGCTGCTTCTTTTACGCCATCTGCGATAAATCTCAATGCCAAGTCAACTCGTCTTAGAGGAGAGACATCAACTGATACATGGTATGCTGTTCCACCGTATACGATTCTTGTAGTGTCCTCGTTTGGTGCGGAATACTCTATTGCTCTTACCAGTACCTCGACTGGGTTCTTGCCAGTCTTTAGGTGGATGATATCAAATGTTGCTTTTACAGTGTTGATTGTACGGGCTTTTTTGCCACCCATTCTTCCTGTGTTCTTTGCATATTTCTTTCCAAAGTGCATAAGCTTGTTTGCAAGTCTTTCTACAATGTTTACTTCGAGTTTGTTGAATCTCTTAAGCGAGGAACGGCCGAATGTCAACGGCATTACTGATTTTCTAAGCGAGATTGTTGTTTTGAGTCCTGGATCCTTTATTTCGATTCCAGAAAGATCCCACTTTCTAAATAACAAAAGATTTGGCGTGTCTGTCATGTCTATCTCCTTGGCTTTTCTTTTCTTCCTCTGACTAGCTCTCTTAGGGAAGTTCCGTTTACCTTGAATACCTTGAATCTAACTCCAGGAATATCTCCCATTGCACCACCCTGTGTTGCGCCCATTCCCTCTAGGTGAACCTCGTCGTGTTCGTCAATAAAGTTCATTGCGCCGTCTCGGGGCAAAAACGCGGTAACCGTTTTTCCGTTTTTAATTAGTTGTACTCTAACACATTTTCTTACAGCAGAGTTTGGCTGTTTTGCCTCAACTCCTACTTTCTCTAAAACAATACCTCTTGCCTGTGGTGAGCCTCCAAGCGGGTTTGATTTTCGGTCAAGGCCAAGAGTTCTTCTTTTATATACGCCAATTGACCAACGTTGTCTTTTTCTTTTCGCTTTTAGTACGCGACCTGCAAATAAACCGAGTGGAGACTTTGCCATATTATCACTCCATCATTTTATCAGGACTGTTAATTAAAACGCTTGTAAT
>SCVO01000069.1 GCA_004322465.1 Candidatus Nitrosotenuis sp. | reverse complement strand
GTTCAAAAAACGCACACAAGATCTGCGGTGATGAGCTATGCTCTGCAAAGACAAAATCACCTGTCATGTCTGATAAAATGATGTCGGACAAGAAAATGTCTGATAAAATGATGTCGGACAAGAAAATGTCTGATAAAATGATGTCGGACAAGAAAAAGATGACCTACAAAAACACGACATTGCCATAAAATGCGACAGGTGTGTCATAGAATTCCTTTTTTTCTTTTATTATGCCTGCGGGCTACCTAAACCAGTCGAACTGTTGGCTCTTTTCTTGTTTTGGGAATTCCTTCACTATTGCCTGCACCACGTCGCTATGGCCGTACGTGATGTGGCGCAAGAATTTCCTAGACTCCTCAATGTCGGCATCCGTCTGGTTTGCGGCCAGCTCCTTTATGATGTCCCGGCATTCGTTGCACGGCTCAAATTCCAAATACAGTTTCATTTTTTCTCATCTCTGTTTCTCATGTATACTAGATATACAAAGGAAAGTATAAAAAATAGAAAGTAACATTAGCGATAGTAGATTACACATGAGTAAGTTAAAAGAGTCTCAGACCAGCGTCGTGATGGACGGCATGAAGTGCTGCCCAATAGACAACACGTTCAAGGTAATAGGCAAAAAATTTGCAATACACATTCTGCGCAACATGACACAGCTGAACCAGACAAGATTCAACCAGTTTCTAGACTCCATTGAGGGGATAAACCCAAAGTCGCTTTCAAGAAGACTGCGAGAAATGGAGCAGGACGCGCTGATTGAGAAGAAGGTGTATCCTGGAACCCCAGTCAAGATAGAATATTTCATCACCGAAAAGGGAAAGGCGCTAAAGCCGATACTCGAGCAGATGGCCGCGTTTTCGATGAAATACTGCTCAAAAGACATCTTCAAGGACGGCAGGCCGCGAGACTACAAGCAGGTGTACGGCAAAACGCCGCAGGCCTTGAAATAGGCGGGGATCTCGACTTTCCAAAAGTAAATCTGGTATCAAAAAGGTTACTTCTAATTTAAATACTATAATGAGTATAGTAACTATACAAATGATAGTAGACAATATTCCAAGTGAACATGATGACAGGCACGGTCCCATAATCACAGATAATTCAAGCGGCGAGATTCTTTGCGGCTCGTGCGGACTGGTCCTAGTTGAAAAGGTAGAGGACTTTGGTAGCGAGTCGAGCACGCTGGATCCTGAGCGATACATGGCAAGCAGCAGGACTGGATCAAGATCCACCCTAACCATGCACGACAGGGGGCTATCCACAGTGATTAATTCCAAGGACAAGGACGCAAGCGGCAAGCCAATTTTTGGCCAAATGAAAAACACCATGAGCAGGCTAAGGCTGTGGGACTCGCACAGCAAGGCCAGATCTTCTGACAGATCCCTCATGGCGGCATTTCTCACACTAGACACGGTAAAAGCAAAACTTGACATCTCGGATTCCGTTGCAGAAAGGGCAGCGTATTTTTACAGAAAGGCAGTATCCATGAAATTGACCCGCGGAAGAAACATCAACGGCTTGATACTGTCTGCAGTTTACGCAGCGTGCAGGGAGGCAAACGTGCCAAGAACCCTGCAGGACGTAGCAGACGCCGGAAACATAAACACCAAGTTCCTTTCAAGACATTTCAGACTTTTGGTCAGGGAATTGGATTTGAAGCTAGAGTCGTTTGCACCTTCGGACTTTGTATCAAAGCTTGCCAGCGTCTCAGGCCTGAGCCAAAAAACAAGCAGGGACGCACTGAACATGCTGCGCCAGGCAAAGGAAAAAGGAATCACCGCAGGGAAAAACCCAATCGCGCTAGCAGCAGCTACGCTTTACTTGTCTTCGCTAATCAACATGGAGCAAAAGAGCCAGACAAAAATTTCCGATTCTTGCGGGATAAGCAGCGTTACGATTAGAAACATTGCCACACTCCTGCGAACAAAACTAGGAATCAATACGGAATTCAAAAACTAGTCCAAGTCAGCGAACCCTGCAGGAATCAGATAAACTATTTAGAAGAACTGCATCACCATATCGAGTGGCAGAAAAGACCAAAAAGATCTCGCGCAGAATAGGCCTCCTGGTAGGAATTCAGATTGCCATAATACTTGCAAGCTTTATCATCCTGGAATCATTTGAGACGCAAAAGGTGTTTTTAGGAAACTCTGTCAATGTGGCAGGAAAAAACAGGTTCTATACGGCAATGGTGCTAAACGAGGTCAAGGACTATTACATCAGGCCGACCATGGAAAGTCCAATCCCAACGCTTGGGGCTTATGAAAATAATTTGGAACTGCTAAGAAACGGAGGCGTGCAAAAAGACACGCAGTTGTCTCCGCTGCCTGAAAAATTCCATGCCCAGTGGGAAAGCATACACGAATTATTTCTGAATTACAAAGCAATGGTGCAAGGCTTTACGGGCTCTGACGCAGAAAAGAAGGCAAAACTGGACGAAATCTCACAAACGGCTGCGGCGCTGGTAGAGCAAAACGATGCGCTCACGTCATCACTTGCAATGGAAGTCCAGAGCCTCACTACCAATCTAATCTGGCTGCAGATCTATCTTGCAGCCGTAAACATCGGCATACATGTATTCATGATCAAAATGATCTACGGAATCCTGAAAAAAGAAACCGAGCGACTGATAAAAATGGAAAGACTGTACACAGTCGGACAGATGGCGGCAAGGCTGGCACACGACATGAAAAATCCGCTGGCGGTAATCAAAATTGCAGTGAGTTTGCTATTGCATAGGTCGGACAAGGCAGACGAGGAAACGAAAAACGAGTACAGACTAATTGAGACTTCGGTAAACAGGATGGTTCACCAAATTGAAGGAGTCATGGATTTTGTAAGGACAAGGCAGATACAGCTTGAGGAAAACTCGATAAAAGAAATAATCCGCTCTGCCTCGCTCACCACGGACATACCGCAAAACATCAAACTGAACTTGCCAGAAAACGACATTCGGTTAAGATGCGATCGAAAGCAGACGGAAGTGCTGCTCAGCAACCTGATTTCCAATGCGGCCGAAGCCATTGGGGACGTTTCTGGAACGGTGACAATCAGGCTAGACCAAGACCTGCAAAACGTGCTCATCGAGGTAGAGGACTCTGGCCCCGGAATACCAAAGGACGTATTGCCCAAGATTTTTGAGCCGCTTTTTACTACAAAGCACACCGGGACAGGCCTTGGGCTGGTGAGCTGCAAGAACATAGTGGAGGCCCACAAAGGCACCATTACTGTGAAAAACAACCCAACGAGGTTTACGATTTCAATCCCAAAGATTCTGAATTGACACAATTCTGATTTTGCCCAGCGATAAAACAAATTTTTCCCAAATGAGATTGATAGGATAGTAAAATTTCATGCTGGCCCAAAAACTATGTTTTCAGGCCAACAATACGACTCTCTTGGAGTCATTCCAAGAGTATTGGATATAAGCAATTGCTTTAGTAGACTAATCGAATCTATTTTGGGTTCTTAAACGACTTGTGGGACAACGGCTCCATGACTTTGGTTCCAAATACCTGCTTGAGCGTTCTAGGTTTTCCGTCTTTGAAAACATCGTTGGAACAGTATTTCATTGAGAATTCCGCCATCTGCATTATGATTGGGGACAGTGCGAGTCCTTTTTCCGTAATGGCATATTCCACTCTGGGCGGAGTTTCAGGGTAGATTTTTCGAGTGATCAGCCCGTCTTTTTCCATTTCCCTTAGCCTCACAGACAGCGTCTTTGGGTTTATTCCGTCGATTGATTCCAGAAACTGGTTAAACCGGTTTTGATTCAGCAGCAGCAAATTTCTCAGAACGTGAACCGTGAACTTTTTGCCCATTATCCTAAAAGCCGTGTCAACTGGGCACGCCTTTATCTGATCAGGTGTCAGATTGAGATGCTGACAACATTTTTCTTCCAACTTACCACGACCTCACTTACTTTCGTGGTGGTAACTTTCCAAGTTATATACTTACCTTTCTATAGTAGCTATAAGGAAGTAACTAACTATGGAATGTACAACAGAATCATGCAAAATGGAAGATGTAGAAAACTGCGCTTGCGGTTCTAGCAAATCATACGACCAATGCTGCGGTTGCGAGACGATGGATCCAATCCAGCACGCAATGATGGCTTGGCACAAGGCGTTTTTTGCCGCACACCACGATGCACTAACCGAAAGAATGAGAAAGAGAATAGAGGCAACATACGGCCCAACCATGGACAAGGCAGCAGATGCTGTCTTTGAGACGATTGGAAAAGTTTGGAGCTCCATGCTTACTCAGTCTGAGGCAAAAAAGGATCTCGCATCAAAGTTGCAGAAGATATTTTCTGAAACAAGTAAGAGATAGAAATATCCCCCTATCTCTTACTTTTTTTTCTAAAAATTTTAGGTGCCAGCAAAAGACACGATGGCATGGCTAAACAAAATCTCCTGCAATGGAAGAGTAAAATCTGACTCGAACCCAATTCGCAAGTTGTCGAATTTATTTCCAGCTCTGACGGCTGGAGGCGTTTTCACACCGCGGACATTTTAGGCCGTTTGTCCTGTATCCGCATTTTTTGCAATAGAGACTAAATTTTAACGGGATTTTTGGAGAGGTCTTGATTGCCTTTTTAATCAGAACTATTGCCAGCAGAATGCCCACGCCAATTCCAATCCAGACAATAACCATGATTCCATTACGTCACCATCGGATAAAATCAGTTCTATCACAAGCACCACATCCGCAGGCGACCTTGCCAAGACAACATTTTCTGGGATGAAAAATTTGCAAAAAACTAGTTAACGCGGAAAGTAAAACATTACTGCCACCCCGGCCAGCACGACTACTGAGCCTAGAACCTCAAATTTGTCTGGCTTTTTCTTGTCCACCCAGTACCCCCAGAGAATCGACGATGCGATGAAAATTCCGCCATACGCGGCATAGACTCGCCCAAAGCTTGCAGGCTGAAACGTCGGAACTATCCCGTAAGAGAAGAGGATCAGTGCGCCAAGCAGCCCAAAGACCTTGCCCTTGTGGTCTCGCAGCCACTTCCATACCAGGTACCCCCCGCCAATCTCCAGCAGAGACGCAAAGAAGAACAGCCCGAGTGTCGTAATTATTACTTCGACCAAATCGACTCGCCCTTTCTTGGAATGTAGAAAATCATCACGACGCCAGTCACTGCAATTACCGTGCCGATGACATCATACGTGTCAGGCGCGGTTCCGTCAATCCACCACCCCCACAGAACTGACATCACAATAAAGACGCCGCCATACGCGGCATAGATCCTATGAAAGTGGGACTTCTGAAACGTCGGAACTATCCCGTACAAAAACAGGACAAAGCCTCCGGCTGCGCCAAAAAGCCAGCTCATGTCGTGTCGGAGCCACAGCCACACCAGGTATCCTCCGCCAATCTCGCAGAGGCCCGCAAGAAAGAAGAACAAAAGCGACACAGACACATCCCTGACGCTTGCACCCATCGCATATTGTGGCGTTCTAAGAGATATTATCTATTTTTGAAGTGCCATCCGTTACGAATTACCATTTTTGTGGGTCTTCAAATTATTTTGTCACATAACGCTTCAGATTGATGACGATTCGATTTACTTCGCGTTCAGACAGAATGTCTTGCCTGCTCTCAAGAAATCTGTTGATTTTTTCCAAACTAGACACAAGGACCATTCTGTAATTTCGATTATATCGTATATTGCCTTGAATGGATAGCAGTACATTTGTGACTTGAATGTCTTTCATAATGGGTTTTAGAATAACCCACAAGACACGGCCTGCCCTATCAGTTTGCTCATGTGGACTAAAGCCATTATGATTTTTTACAAAACTATCACTCCAGTTTTTAACTTCAATTAGAAAAACACCTTTTTTCGATACTACAACAAAGTCCATTTGCGCAGATCTTAGATTCTTTTGTCCGTTGTATGCAATCCAATATGGCAGTTCAATACGCACACCGCACAAAACATGATAGTCGTCGCCTAGTGCAGAAAAGCATTCTATGACTTTATTTTCGCCATCAGAGCCTGCATGAAGTTGCTTGTTTTTGTTTTTGTGAAACTTGAGAATCTTTCTTTTTTTATTCCATCTTTTAATAAACCCAAAAAAGCCAGCATCCTTCTCTTTGAGACTTTCTTTGAGTTTTTCATAGACTATAGGAATATCTTCTATTTTCTTTATTTCTTTTGGATATTTGCTTAGGAGCTGTTTCTCACTGTCTGCACGACCATATATGATTGACAAATCAGTTTGTTGAGGAACAAAGAAGTTCTTAATTTCCAAGCTGTTCATTTGCACTACATAACCAAAACTGGCATCCCAGACCACATCAACAAAAAAGCACACGCGTGCAGAGAGTACCCATTTGATCTTTTTTGAATCAAATTATTAAAAATCGAAGATTGAAAGATTCCAATAAGATTATGCGGATTACAAATCATCCAGAAAACGTTTACGGTAATACGACCAGCTGGCCTATCATGCTCGGCAAATCATATGTGCAGTAATAGGTAAACGTCCCTACAGTGTCAGCAGTAAAGCTGAACGTCGAGGACTCGCCACCTGCCAGATCATAATTCATCTTGTATGGCGCCTCCATCGTAAAGGTGTGCCTGTCGTCTGCCTCTTCGGCAGTGTTGATAAAGTGTATTGTGACCTTGTCGCCTTTGTGAACGGTTATCTCCGTTAGCGAATACACTGCCACCGGCACGCCAAGCTTTTCCTCATCCGCCTTTAGCTCCTGCGTAAAAATGTAAAACTCGTTTTTGCTTATGCCAGGTGCTCCAACCTCTAGGCTCTCCTCCTTTTCATGCGACACGAGCGTGGCGGTTTTTTCATTTAGGGCAACAATCATTCCAAGCGCGGCGGCAGACATTGCAATTGCCACTGCAACGCCAGCTATCAACCCCACAGTTAGTGCCTTGACCATTTGACCTCAGCGGTATGGTACGTCACCAAAGTATTAAAGAGATTTGAGATTTCCAACCCTGAAAAGGTGCGCACATGATTCTTTGGGACATGGCGCTAAAGACACGACTCCTGTTTTATCTGATCTTGGCATTCACCGGTATGTTATGTGACATGCTGTACATTGCAGGGCATCGCTCAAGTGCCATGCCTAGTATTTGTTCTAGTTTTTTCTTGTCCGCACTGTCCGCCTTGGCATCGATGTCAAACTCTATTCCATTCATGATCGGCTCGTCCGCAACATCCAAAGTCTTTGCAAAGTTCACATTGCACTGCGCGCTAACGCTCAATTTCGTAAGCACTACCCCCTGCGATGCGGCAACCGCTGCAAACGTGCCAATAAAGCAGGACGTGATTCCAGCTATGCAGTAGGCCATTGGGCCAAGCCTGTTGCCATTTCCTCCAAGAAACGATGGCGAGTCAACCTCAATTACCTGCTTTCCCTGTTCATACGACAGCTCCGTCTTGAACTGGTAGTCTTTCGCAGAGTCAAGAATCCATTCGCCTTGAAGTTTCACGGGCTTTAGAAGCGATTGTTTGTCCTTTTTCCCGGCTTCAACAGTCTTGGATATTTTGTCCAAATTCACATTATTCAGTATCATGACAGCCTATGCGCAAAGTCGTTTAAAAGATTACGTGGAAAATACCAGATTTGATTCCGACTAGCAGAATATGACATTTCCTAAAATCATGCATGGTAATCAGGACTTGTTTTTTAATTTGAAGGTGCAAACCAATCCCATGGCAAAACTCATTTTTCCGTTTGTTTTCTTGATTGCCTTTTTGATTTACGGCTATGATGACGCATTTTCTGAAAAAACCATAACCATTCCCTTTGGAGCATACAACCCGGAGCTCAATACCCCCGCAAAGACATGGTACGAGCCATCCCTGATTTCAGTCGAAATTGGCGAGAAGGTAACGTGGGTCAACAAGGACAAGGAGGCTCACACCATCACAAGCGGAAAGGGGTCTGGGAGATTCGGATGGATGAGCAACGAGTTTGGGGAATCAGACGGATATTTTGACAGCGGAAGGTTCATGCCAAACGAATCATGGTCGTTTGCCTTTGACAAAAAGGGAATGTTCACGTATTACTGCACAATTCACCCGTGGATGGAGGGAACCATTCTAGTGCAGCGGGGAATACCGGACTACCCGACTGACGGACTCGGAAACAGAATAGAAAAGTTTCCAGCAATACAGTTTACTGCCGACAGGGCAATCGAGGCGGATCTCACATGGGAGCCAAATGTGATCAAGACCCATGAAAAAATCAGGTTCATCTACCAGTTCTATGATACAGTAACCGACAGGAACCTCTCAAAGATGAGCTACGATTTTGTTTTAGTTCAGGACGGAAAGGAAGTATACCGGGACTCTGGGAAGACTGAGATCGGCGGAGATTTTCGCGACTATGCCTTTGATTCAAGCGGCCCAGTCTTGGTAAGGTTTGAGAAGATACAGGGGGATGCCCGTGAAAGCGCGGAGGGAAGAACGCTTGGCGGCGACATCCAAAGGCCAGAGCAGAGGACCGTGGAATTCTCAACAATCATTCATGACAATCCAGACATGGCGTTTCACGAAAAAGTCCAGACAAAGCCGGCGCAAAGACTGGAGCTGTATTATGATTTAATGATGGTAATAATTGCGGTTCCGGTAGTGCTTTTTGTCTCCCTTATTTTTTTGATGAAGAGAAAGTCCAAGCCATCCAGTACGAAATCATCCTCGCCAGTCTAGCCTGCAGACCAAAGCGGCAGTTTGGTGCAAAATGCCAGTTCTCGACTACACCCCCGACAAAAAAAGTGTCGGAACACGGCGGGTTTGAGATTTCGCAAACCTTCCAAAATATTTCCTAGGAATCAGATAATTATTCAACAAATCATTATTAGAGAATTCGAATAAATGACGATTGAGATGGACGGCACAAAAGAACATTGGGAAGACGTTTGGTCTAGGAAAAAATCCGACCAAGTAAGCTGGTATCAGGATTATCCGAAGACATCGATTGAGATGATATTGTCAACCAATCCAAGCAAGGATGCAAGGATTATCGATGTGGGAAGTGGCGATTCAAGTCTCGTAGGCGAATTACTTGATCTTGGTTTTAAGAACATAACCGTGCTCGATATCTCTGCAAAGGCATTGGAAAAAGCAAAAGAACGGCTCGGAAAGAGAGCCGAAATGGTGAAATGGGTAGAGTGCGACATAAGACGATTCGATGCAGGCGACAGGTACGATATCTGGCATGATAGAGCACTGCTTCACTTCCTGACATCTGAAGAGGATCTGAAAAACTATGTAGAACTAGCCAGAAAACATGTAACGGAAGGCGGTTTTCTGATACTTGCTGCTTTTTCTACAAACGGCCCAATGATGTGCAGCGGATTAGATGCCAAGCAATTTTCCGAAGAATCCATGAAAGAATTGTTTTCGGATGGATTTGACCACATCAAGAGCTTTGAGGAAAAGCACACAACACCGTTTGGGGCAGACCAGATTTTCATTTGGGCCGTACTTAGAAAAAAATAACAAAGATCATGCACCTACGCTCCAATAGTATGTTCGTGCCATTTCCGCCATCATAGGCGGAACGATTCCAAAACCGTGACTTTGACTTAAAATAAACAGTTCCTCAATTCCAAAGGTATGGGTTTAGCCCAAAAATATGGAAGTGTGCGCCTTGGTTACATATTTGCAGTCTTGGCTGCCATAATGTTTGGCTCCGTATCTACACTGGCAAAACCGCTTGTATCGACCGTAAATCCATTATTGCTGTCTTCTATGATTTACCTGATTGCCGCTGCAACGCTAACCCCCCTGGCGCAAAAACAATCGTTTCCAGCCAGCAAGAAAAACTATCTTTTGATACTTGCAATATCATTATGCGGTGCGGTAATTGCGCCTAGCCTGTTTTTTGTCGGGCTGACACACGCGTCTGCCTCAGATGCCGCGCTAATAGCAAACGGCGAGGTGTTCTTCTCGGTTTTGCTTGCCATAGCATTTTTCAAAGAAAGGCTTGGCAAAATCGGCTATCTGTCAACAGCTCTTATTCTAACCGGAATGATAATAGTCACAACTGATCTGAATTTCTCAGACTTTACCTTAGAACAGCTTCACTACCAAGACATGCTGTTGATTTTGTCAATGCTGTTCTGGGGAATCGACAACAACCTGAGCAGAATACTGGCACAGAAAATCAATGTTGCAAAAATTGCCCAGATAAAATCAGCTATTGGCGGAGCCATAATGCTTGCGATTGCGATATTTGGTTTTGGAGTACCAATCAGCATACAGTCAGCGCAGATTATGCCAATTCTAGTACTTGGGATAGTCGGGTTTGCGGCCTCGCTTTACTTTTTCATGCAGAGCCTAAAGCGGATCAACACAGTGAGAACGGTCTTGATATTTTCAATGTCATCAGTTTTTGGCATGGTTGCGGCATCCGTCTTTTTGCAAGAGCAGATCAGTTGGTATCAAGTTGTAGCTGCAGGAATCATGGTATTTGGGGTTTACATGATGAACCGGAAGGAATCCATGATTAATCCGGTGTGATTCTGCACTCCTCAGTCCAGATGCACATGTGAGCATGCTTTTCTTTTAATTAAAAAATAAAAAATGAGAAGGTCAGATTCCGGATTTCACAGATGCCCGTCTTACGATTGGGGTGACAACCAGTCCAAGCGCTGCACCAAATGCAATGTGTGACACAAATGAGCCAATCATTATCTGTGGAAACATCCGTTGGGTCTCTTCCACCATCATTTTGTCCATTTCTTCCATCCTCATCTTTTCCATTTGGTCTTTGCCTTGCATCTGAGTCTCATCTTGCACATTCTCACCCATTGAAGATTTGTCATTTGCTTGGTCGTGCGGCATTCCCATGTCATCCATAGGCATCATCTTCATCAAATCCATCATGTGTGGAGGCAAGACGGTCATGGCTATTGGCACAAAAATCACTGCATATGCAATGACTCCCGTGGCAATTCCCAGTCCTATCGCTTTTCCAAATCCTCGTATCTGAAACTTTTTGACGTTGATTATTGCACCAAACGCTGCACCTATCGCTATGCTAGTGAGAAAATGGGCAGTTATTCCCGGAATTAGCGCATGCTCATAAGACTGACCAGTTATCAGTCCCATGATTATTGCAAAACAATTTGCCCCCATCCCAATCTGCGTCATAAGAGCGCTCATTACTCCATACATTACGACGCCGCCAGCTATTCCCCCCACTATTCCAGATCCAAGTGCAGTTTTTTTTGGATACAAAACAGGTTCCATAGTCATAGTTTTAAAAAAATCAAATCATGCTTTAAGAAGATTCTTCCAGATTTTATCCAAATTCAAAAAGTGATTTGGAAAAATACTTTTTAATGATCAATCAGCAGGAGTTTGTACTCTTCTGCAGCAAGACATAGCAATCATTTTAAAACTAATGTCTCATTTTATTTTGGACTTTTATGTCAGTCCAAAATCGGTTGCAAAGTTTGCCATGATGAAAATAATGCTCAACTGCATTGCAGCCTGAATCATAACAACTCTGACATACCTCCTTGTCAACCTCTGAATTTTTTCAAAGTCAGGCTCAGCCTTTTTTAATTCAAAGTATATGCGCAGATTAGTCGGCATCAGTATCCCCATTCCCTGAATGAACATTACGGCGACAATGATCAAAACTGCAAGCATCCAGTAGATTATTGGGGCTTCAAATGTGATCAGTCCCATTTTTTCAGCCAGATAATAGCCAGCAGTCGTGGTAACGGATGAAACGACAATCATATAGAAAAGCATCTTTGGCATTAGCCAACTGATGAGCTCTTTTCGAGTTGCAACGCTCACTCGTCTCAGTATTGGACCAAGTATTAGGGCCATGAAAATGTCAGTTCCAGTCCAAAGAATGGACGTGAATACGTGCACGTAATTTAGCAGAAGAAAATTACTGGTAACGATGGCAACAATTAACGCGCCAATCGGTATTGCGACCCACAAATTTGCACGTACCGAAATGGTTGGTGATTGTGACAATTAGTGCTGAACCTCATCTTTGATAATCTTTGAGGTTATTTTAAAATCTGCAAAAGACGCACAAATTGTGTTTCGGATCAAATGTAGGAATGCAATTAATCGAAAAAACCCGGATTGCGGTATTTGAGACGTACCTGTTATTTTCCGCCCATCATCATGCCAGAACCAGTCATGTTTCCCTGAGTTATCTGCCTCATTTGCTGCATGGCTTCCTGATTTTCTGACATGTGCCCAAGCATTTGCAATCTCAAGTCGGGATCGTTTATGATGGAGAACATCATTTTTTGCATAAACTCGTGATTCTCCTTCATGGCTTTTGACATTTGTGGCACGTGTTGCGGGTCTTGCGTCATCCACGTGTCAACCTGCGCCGTATTTTGCATCATATTTGACATCATCATCTGATTAAACTGGTTATCGTTCATCATTTCCTGCATGAATTGGGGATCCTGAAACATCTCACGCAGCAACTGCGGGTTTTTCATAAACTGACTCATCATTTGTTGTCTCGACTCTGGATCCTGCATCATCAGTGGCGAGATCTTTTGAACCTCGTTTCTCATGACTCCAGGCCCATATGTGTTTGCCCAAACGGAATAGCCTATCGCAACGCCTGTGAAAAACACGCCAACGATTATTCCAACCATTACGTATTTGGCGACCATATTAGCAGCAACCACCGCGTCTACGCGGATGTTTCCTTTCCTCCTCTTCCATGGCCTTTTCCTGCTCTTCTCTTTTCTTTAGGTATTGTTGCGCATGGTCCTCTGAGCAAAAGTATATGCCAAATCGCTTGGGTGATGTTTTCTTGTCAACCTCAATGCCACAGATTTGACAATGTTTTTCAAACATGAGATGTATAATCCAAATTATTACTTTTAAACGTCTTTACAAAATTCAAAGTTAAGAGATGCGCCAATGACATCATAGATAAAGACGCACCTTTACATCTGTAAAGTCAGTGTATTTGATTATCAGTTTTGGTTATCTGATGTTTGTTTAACTTTAGGAAAACCTTTTTTCAAGTGTAGAATAATGGCAAAAGACCCAGTGTGCGGAATGATAGTGGACGAAAAAAAGGCGCTGCATTCCGAGATAGGCTCAAGAGAATTTTACTTTTGCAGCCCGGTGTGCCAAAAGACCTTTGTAAATCCCGAAAAGGAGCTTGCCAAGCTCAAAAAAAGAATGTATGTTGCCGCATCCGGTGCACTCGTTTTGGCAATACTTCGAGCTGGGCTGTATTTGGGTTTGGCATTTGGGGCTGTGGCAGTAACATGGATCCCAATACCACAGATTCCGTTCCTTTCATGGGGGATGCTTTTGTTTCTTATTGTCACCCCTGTTCAGTTCATCGGAGGCTGGACATTCTACGTTGGGGCATACCACTCCATAAGGCACAGAACTGCCAACATGGATCTTTTGATTTCAATTGGGACCCTTGTCGCATACTTTTACAGTGTTACGGTTTTGTTCTTCCCTGATGCACTGCCCGTAAAGGAGCGAGATGTCTACTTTGAGGTATCTGCAGTAATCATCGCATTTGTGCTACTTGGAAAATACATGGAAGAGGCAATCAAAAAGAAAAGCTCTGCGGCGGTTAGAAAATTACTTGATTTGAGGCCAGCAATGGCAAGAACAATCAGGGATGGAAGCGAAATAGAAATTCCAGCGAGCCAAGTCCAGGCTGGAGACATTCTCGTCATAAGACCCGGCGAAAAAATCCCGACTGACGGGGTAATAATTGAGGGAAGCTCCGCAGTTGATGAAAAAATGATAACCGGCGAAAGCCTTCCAGTTGACAAGTCTGTCGGTGATCAGGTAATTGGCGCCACAATCAACAAACAGGGACTGCTAAAAGTAAAGGCGACCAAAGTCGGAAAAGAAACTGCACTGTCACAAATCATTCACATTGTCGAACAGGCGCAAGCATCTACAGGCCACATACAGAGGCTCGTCGATTCAATATCCGCAAAGTTTGTGCCAGCTGTTGTATCGGTTGCAGTTGCATCATTTTTGATCTGGTTCTTTGTTTTTGGCAACTTTGTTACAGGCTTGCTTTCCTTTGTTGCAGTATTGATAATTGCGTGCCCCTGCGCCATGGGAATTGCAACGCCAGCTGCCCTGATGGTGGGGGTTGGAAAAGGTGCAGAGGCAGGAATTTTGATACGAGGTGCCGAATATCTAGAGCGTTCTCAAAAAATCAAGACAATAGTGTTTGACAAAACAGGCACCATAACAAAAGGAGAGCCGTCCGTAACAGACGTGGTTTCTTTTGGTACACATTCTAAGGAAGACTTGATTGAATTTGCAGGCTCTGTGGAAATGGGCTCAGAGCACCCGCTGGCGCAGGCAATAGTAAGTGAAGCGAGGCAGAAGGGAATCATTTTGAGGAACCCCGCAGAATTTGAAGCCGTTTCCGGAATGGGCGTAAAGGCAATTGCAAACGGCAGGCAGGTGTTGTTTGGAAATCGAAAACTAATGCAAAAGTTTGGAATGGCAACTGACAGAATAGAGACGGAAATGGAAAGTCTTGAATCGCAAGGAAAGACGGTGATGATTGTTGCAGTTGATCAAAACATATCGGGACTAATCGGGGTTGCCGACACCATAAAGGAATCATCAAAGGATGCGATCTCTGATCTGAAAAAGCTTGGAATTGAGACAATAATGCTTACAGGAGACAATGAAAAAACTGCAAAATCCGTTGCAAAGATAGTCGGAATCGACAGAGTGATAGCAAATGTTTTGCCAGCAGAGAAGGCAGACGTCATAAGAAAACTCCAGTCTGAGAAAAAAGTTGTTGCAATGGTAGGCGATGGGATCAATGATGCGCCAGCTCTTGCACAGGCAGATATTGGAATAGCGATTGGGAGTGGCTCAGATATTGCAAAGGAGACTGGCGGCATAATACTAATCAGAGATGATATCATGGATGTTGCGCGGGCTGTCCGATTAAGCCGTGCTACAATGAAAAAAATAAAGCAGAACCTGTTTTGGGCTTTAGCCTACAATGCGGGTGCAATTCCAATAGCATCAATAGGTTTGCTAAACCCAATAATCGCGTCTGCCGCAATGGCATTAAGTTCTATTTCCGTAATTGCAAATTCTACATTGCTAAAAAGATTCAAACTTGTACAAACCTGAAACGTGGTAAAGAACGAGTGAATCAATCGGAAGATAAAACTGCAGAAATCAGCATAAGCGCAATGTTCACACCATAATCAGTTCTGGAATCTCTTTTGATAAGAAATATCAGAAGTAGATTTGGTTAGCTAGAACCAAGAACCAGCTTTGTTGCAGAGTGATTACGTCTTAAATTAAAAAATAAAAAAATTAGGATAAAGACAGTTTTCCATTTCCGTCCAGGATCCATTGTCCTGCAATTTTGCTTGGCTGTCTGACCGTAAGATCAATTGGCTGTTGTCCAAAATCGCCATCCAAGGATTGTGCAGAATCAATACTTAGTCTAATCCCATTGTTGTTTCCCTGCTCATCAATTAGATTGCCGATCAGTAGGATTGAGTCCTTTTTTTCCTGATCAGACGTGATGCGCATCTTGCCAAACGCAAGATCGTATGTGGTTTGTCCTATCTCTATCTGGCCTCCAGTAACCTTGAATGTGGAGACGTAGTCTTTTGTAGACAGGTTCTCAATGACAAATTTGGCCTTGACGTTTTGCGTAGAATCGTCACTCAGCGATGTCGCAGTTCCCTCAAATGAAATTGTGTATGATTTTATTTCAGAGTCGGGTTTTGATATATCGCCATAGTATTGTCCGGCTTGTAATTTTTCAAGAAGGGTTTGAAGTCTTTTTTCCAATTGATCGATTTTTTGTTGGAGTTGTAAGACAAGAGCATCTGATTTTTGCACTACATCTTGACTTGTTGCTGTGTCGACATCATCTGAGGTACTATTAGTTTCGTTGTTGAGCGTATCTTCAGATTCAGTGTTGGATTCGTCTTGTGATTGGTCGTTTGTGTCATCCTCTTGGTCAGTTCCTTGATCCTCGGTGTTGGATTCGTCTTGTGATTGGTCGTTTGTGTCATCCTCTTGGTCAGTTCCTTGA
>SCVO01000068.1 GCA_004322465.1 Candidatus Nitrosotenuis sp. | reverse complement strand
GTTCGGAATGTTAAAAATCCGTCATATTCAATGGCATGCGTAGGCGTTGATGATACCATCCCTTTGATCTTGATGATGTAGATCTTGAGTTCTGAGCCTGCGTCTGTAAAATTTATTTCCAGATGAACAATCGTAGAAACATGAAAACTCTAACGGAATACCTTTCCTTTAACACGAAAACCAGAGTTGCCTTTGTAAACCTGACGCCGCAAATTAGGAATCTAGTCAAAAAAAGCGCAATAAAGGAAGGTCTCTGTCTCATTAACGCAATGCACATTTCTGCAAGCGTTTTCATAAACGACAACGAGTCTGGCTTGCACAAAGACTATGAAAGATGGCTTGAAAGACTAGCGCCCCACGAGCCAACAGAACAATACGATCACAACAAAACCGGCGAGGACAATGCGGATGCACACCTAAAGAGACAGATTATGGGAAGAGAGGTCGTAGTTGCCATCACAAACGGTGAACTGGACTTTGGTCCATGGGAGCAGATTTTCTATGGCGAGTTTGACGGAATGCGACCAAAAAGAGTTCTAGTAAAAATTATCGGCGAGTAAATTAACCGAAATCAACGTCTCTTTTCTGGCTCTGACTTTCATTTTTTCTTGCAGCCATTCTGAATTCTTCCTCGTGATTCTGTGCACCATGATTACATTTGACACAGCCAACCTTGAAACCGTTAGGATCTTTTTCAAAAGTTTGGCAGCCGCAAAAACATGTCATGATATGATCATTCTGAACTGCGATATAATCCTAATTGGTGCAACACGTGCCGCGCGGAATGGAGTGACCGTGCGGGCATTTTCTTGGATGCTTTAGCATAGTGCACAGTGCGTCTGTAAACTGCTGGTTCATGTGGTGCTCTATTCCGCAGACCATTTCTTCGTCAATTGCAACTTTGAGCGCACTGTCCATTAATACCTCCAAAAGCCTGCTATTTCGCATCATGCCGGAGCCTACCTGTTCTCCAGATTCTGTTAGTGAGACTCCTGCCTTGTTGTAGTTGACAAGGTTCTGCCCGTTCAGCTTCTTTAACATTTGAACCACACTTGGCTGTCTGACATTTAGCATCTTGGCTATTGTGCTGATTTTTACTGGCTCGCTTCTCTCCTTGATGTGCCATATAGCCTTGAGGTACATTTCCACATGTTCTGCCTCCGCGGTTCCAACAAACAAGACCTCGTCGTCATTTATCGCGTCCATTATTCTACACTCTTTGCATCTCTTAGCAAATATTCAAAGTATTCCCTTGCAAACCCTGCAAGTCCTGCATGATCCGCCCATATCGCAACTGCCTCAGTACCCTCGGATTCGTTCGCAAGTGGTCCCAATAATATCACCACATATCTCTTGTCCGAGATTATGCCTCCTCCAAACAATCCTTTCTTTACCTTGATGCTGGCAACCCTTGTCAGGGCTTTTAGCGAGTCCTTGTCCATCTCGCTTGACATCAAAATTGTAATGACTACGCCCTTGTCATGAAGCTGCCTTAGCTTTGGAAGCGCCTGCTTTACCAGCTCCTCGTTTGCCTTTGGAAGCGCTATTAGCACCTCATTCCTGCATGTCTCAACCATTTCTAGTATTTTTGATGCGATATTCATTATGCCTGACAATACCCATATGTCCGGCCTTTCGCTTACTCCGCTTTTCTCATACATTGGGACCAGTTCCCTCAGAACGATGCTTTCGTTTTGCTTAAACTCTGATTCTGCCTTTTGTTTTGTCACCTCTAGGGCGGTTGCAGGTGATTTTGCGAAATATTTGGTCGGCCTTGAGTCATCCGATCCGATCCAGCCTTTCTCTTCTAGCGATCCAAGCACCTCGTAAATTTTTGAATAAGGCACGCCGGACTTTTGGCTAAGATCGGAGGCAGTTAACTCGCCTGCCTTGAGAAGCGAGGAGTACGTCCTTATTTCATAACTTGTTAGGCCTATTCTCTCTAGTGACTTTTTTGTATTATCGGAAATACTCATCCGATCTAGTCCTATTTTTTTGGTATTTAAACACCTAATGCCTGTATCTGCTGAATCACACGGGGCGTAGTGTGAAATACATTAAATACCAATTCAGAAGAGTTGCTGATATGTCGCTAATTCAGCTATCTAAGCAGTCAAATAAGCAGGTAGGCAAAAAGTCTACAATTCGATTTACTCAAAGCATCTGCCCAGACTGCAACATGATTCTGGACGCAGAGGTTTTTGAGCGAGACGGACGCGTATTCATGACAAAAACATGCCCTACACACGGCGAATGCGAGGAACTCTATTTTGGCTCTTATGACATGTACAAGAAATTTAGCACTTATTGGGCAGACGGCAAAGGCGCACATGCTCCGAACGTAATGATTGACAAATGCTCGTGTCCAAACAACTGTGGACTGTGCTCAAACCATCTCTCACACAGCGGACTGGCAAACATGATAGTTACAAACAGATGTGACCTGACATGCTGGTATTGCTTCTTTTACGTAAAGAAGGGCCTTGAAGGCGCATACATGTACGAACCATCACACGACCAAGTACGTGGAATGATGAAGACACTAAGATCAGAGAGACCAATTCCTGGAAACTCTATCCAAATCACTGGCGGCGAGCCAATGTTAAGAGACGATATTGCTAACATTATCCAAATAATGAAAGAAGAAGGCGTTCAGCATGTCCAGATGAACACAAACGGAATCAGACATGCGATGGATCCAGAGGCAGCAAGAGAGGTAAGACTGGCAGGATGCAACAACCTGTATCTGAGCTTTGACGGCGTCACAGCAAGAACAAACCCAAAGAACCACTGGGAAATCCCATATGCGCTAGACAGCTGCAGAAAAACTGGAACCACCGTAGTCTTCGTCCCAACAGTAATCAAATCAATTAACGATCATGAACTAGGCGGAATCATTCGATATGCACAAAAGAACATGGATGTAGTCCACGCAGTCAACTTCCAACCAGTCTCATTGACTGGCAGAATGGGCAAGACTGAGCGTGAGAAATACAGAATAACAATCCCAGACTGCATACAAAGAATCGAAGAACAAACCCAAGGCCAAGTCACAGTTGACGACTGGTTCCCAGTCCCAAGTTGCATGCCGCTAACAAACGTAATTGAGGCATTCTCAAGCAAGCCAAAATACGAACTTTCAATTCACTTTGCCTGCGGTGCAGGAACTTATGTCTTTGAAGATGAAGAGACCAAGAAATTCGTCCCACTCCCAAGATTCTGTGACATTCAAGGAATGCTGGAATTATTCGAGGACAAGGCAGAAGAAATCCGCTCAGGCAAGAACAAGTACTTTACCATGCTA
>SCVO01000067.1 GCA_004322465.1 Candidatus Nitrosotenuis sp. | reverse complement strand
CCTTAAATTGCGAGAATTCTTGGGTTGTTCAAGCTCCTGTGGTGTAGTCCGGTTAAGCATACTGCCCTCTCAAGGCAGTGATCCCGGGTTCAAATCCCGGCGGGAGCATTCTCCTTCTTGTTTAATACCCCCATCAGCGTATAGTCATACACTTTGCAAAGGCTATCACGTCAAAAAAACCGCGAGATCATCATACATGATTACAAGGCGATAATCCAAAATATGTACAGAATAATCGAAAGGGAGTTTTCAGAAAAGAATGTAGAATTAATCAGAAAATACGACAGGGTCCTAGTCAACGAATCTCTGGCAGATTCCACTAGATCAAAAAACATCTCCATGATACTCAGCCTCACCAGGCTGCTGAAAAAGGACTGGGCAGACACCACCAAGGAAGACATAGAGAACCTAATTTTCAGCGTCAATCGGAGGTTCAGCGAGGACGGCCAGGAGACGAACACGACCGTAGACCACAAGAAGATTCTAAAACGATTCTACAGGTGGCTAAAACTCGGGACACGAAACTTTGCCGAGGTAGGCGATCCGCCTGAAACAAAGTGGATCAAACCAAAACGAGTCAAGGACAGGATTGTCAGAGAGGAGCTGATATCCGAAGACGACACGGAAAGGTTGCTGAGGGCGTGCGGGGAGAACCTAAGAGACAGGGCGTTTGTTCACTGCCACATAGAGGCAGGTACGAGACCTGGCGAGATATTGAATCTCAGAATCAAACATGTAAAGTTTGACAAGTTCGGTGCTGTGCTGCATGTGGACGGAAAGACTGGACCGAGGCCGGTGAGGCTCATAAGGAGTACGCCGGACCTTGCAAGCTACTTGGACAAGCATCCCAACAAAGACGACCCAGATGCGCCGTTGTGGATAATGCTAGGAAATACAAATTATGGAAAACCGCTGACTTATGCCGCTGCAAGAAAAAGAATTCTAGAAGTTGTTGCAAAAGCAAACCTTGGAAAGCGCGTCTACCTGAACCTCTTCAGACACTCGGAGGCTACAATGACGGCGAATTTTTTGACAGAGGCGCAAATGAGAAAAAGGCACGGATGGTCGCCGTCCTCAAAGATGCCCGCAAGATACGTGCACCTAGTAAACGCGGACGTTGATAGGGCACTCTTTGAGCACTACGGCATCGAAAAAGAAAAGGCGGTCGATGCGACGCTTCCTCAGATTTGCAACATATGCAAACAACCAAACTCCTTCGATTCCACAAAGTGCGTACATTGCGGAAAGCCCCTCGACATCGCTACTGCGATTAGGACGGACGACGAGGTTGAGGCGAGGTTCTCTTCGATTGAGAGGAAGCTTGAGACCTTGCTTTCCTTACTTCCTCAACAATCTCACTGATTGCCTGTCGAATCAACTCCACATCGGTTCCGCATTCCTTGCAGCGCGTCAGTAGCCTTCGACCTCCGAATCGTAATCAACTCTTTTTTTGTACTCTTGGTCATAGACTTTTGTAAAATCAGGAAGATCGATTTCCCTTCTCATCTCTCCCACCCTATTGTCAAGAAGTTCTAGTTCGGCAATGTCATTGTCCATCTGATCTCTTAAATCCCGTTTCTGTCCTTCGAGATCCTCAAAACCGTGTTTAATTATTCCAAACCTTTGCTCCACATCGTCAAACGAAGGCGTCTGTTCATTCGGATTTTCCTTCTGCTCCTCCAGCCAGTCCACATATTTGAAAAATCCGTCATTTATTTTCCCGACCTCGCTGCTTATCTTCTCCAAGTCTTCCATTGACGATACACTATCTGCCTCGTTCCACTTTTCATTTACAAGATCCTGCCTCAGTTCATTCAAGCCCGATAAATGCTGTGTTTTTTCCCTGTCGAACTTTTCCTGTAGTATATCGTTGACAAAATCAACGACGGTGACTTCATTGTCGTTTTCTCTGGCTTTTTCTATCCTCTTTCCTACTGCTTCCGCTTCTTCCTTTACCGCCTGATATTTGTCGTCAGGTATCTCCCCTGAGCCAGATCGTCGCTTCATCTCTACCAATGCGCCGTTTATGGCACCATCGATCAAGTGTTCGACTTCGCTTCTGCTCATGCTGCTTTCGTTTTTGATCTGATCAATGTTTGTCTTGTAGCTGGAACGGTTCTGCGATAACGGTGAAGGCCCTGCAAGCTCCGACCTTCTGACCGAATCTTTCACCTTCCTTTCATATTCCGTTTCCGGCGGAGAGAACCTGCGATACGCCTCCATGTGATCTCTCGGCTTCAAATAGCCGGATCTTCCTCCAAGACCTCCGAGGCTACCATAGGATTTTCTTGCTCTGTACTTCAACCTTCGATGTCTCCGCCTTGTTTCCGCTCGGAGCCGTCCTCAGGAACGCCTTCGCCAGATTTTCCGTCTTTTCCCGATGTTTCCGCTGCCTTTGATACATTGTCTGCAATAATATTCTCAAGCAATTCCGTATAGTCTCTGATTGTTCCTATCCAAATTTTCTCACCTTGTATGTCCTTCATTTTCAATAACTTAGCCCTGCTAAACTGTAAGTGCGTTTCATCGTTGTAGAGCAGAACGAGTTCATCAACCTCGTCGAGCACCCTGATTTTATTTTCGATATCGCTAGTAGAAAGCTCAAGCTCTATCGCTTTTCTATAGCCGTCTTTCTCCTCCAGTATGTCAACCCTTCTGCCACTACTAGGGAGGCTGTATTCCAATCTGCCCTTCCAGCCCAATATCTTGTGCTGCACGCTGATGTAGTTCTGGAAGAACCTGTGCTGGAAGCCGGGCCTAGTGGAGATCCACCTCCAGTAGGCTACCATCTGCGGGCTCTTGCCGACCGTCTGCAACAGGTCAAGCGCGTTGGCGGTCAGTACGAAGTAGATCCTGTCGTGCACCTTGACAGGAAACTTCTCTATCCTGATCAGGTTCTTCTTGATCAGCAAATCCTTTACCTTCGCCATCTTCCTGTCGGAGAATCCCAACGCCTCAGTGACCTTCTGCTGGTACTCCCAGGGATGCCCGAACACGTGATCGAGGAACTGCCAGCACTCCTTCGGCAGCTCGGGCAGAGGCACGCTCTCGCCCTTCCTTTCTACATGGTTCATGAAGAGTCTGCTCTCTATCTCCTGACGCTTCGCCTGCAACCTTGTGATGTAGGGCTTCGAGATTGCGAGTATCTCGGCCTCCGCTACGATGGGTTTCTCGATAAATGGGATCTTCATCAAAAACGGTTTTTTAGTTCGCCCCGCCACATTTACCACCGCGAAGCCTCTGTCCAGCTTTCCGAGGATCTTCACATCGTCTTTCTCCAGGCCGATGGATGCTCCAAGCTCCTCCCTCATGTCTGACTCCACTACGTTGAGTATGACCTTCGTACCTGCGTTTGTCTTGAAGGCAGACATCACCATGTTCGGAAACTGAGTGAATGCGCAAGTTGCAAGGCCGAGCTCCCTGCTTTGGCTGAAGAAGATCGACAGCGGGGGAGGCGAGAATATCGTGGCGTCCTTGTGTTCGTGGCCTCCGTATTGGGTAAGGTGCGCTTCGTCCATGATGAACATGTGGAAGTTCTCAAGGAAATAGCTGTGGGGAGCAGACTTCCAGTCCGCCCTGACGCCCTTGTATAGCCTCCTGTAATACTCCCACAATAGGAGAACGTTAATCAGAAACGACGACACGGCCTCGTGCAGTGGGGCCATCTGTATGATCCAGCTGTCTTTGAAAATATCCTCCACATCAAATCCATAATCCACGTTTATGACGTCGTCCAGTAGCTCGTTGAGAAGAAAGAGTCTGTTGAGCGCAGTAGAGTTATACTCCTCCCTCTTCTTTGATTCGTTCTGCGACTTGAGGTACTGATACAGGTCCTTGGAGTTTATCCTTCCGTCCTTGATCTCATATATCTCCTCGAGTGCTTCCAGCACGTGGCTCGGTGTTGCGACATAGAGACCGGTGGAGTGGGCCACCACGTCCAGTACTATGAACCACCACAGCCGCCTGTCCATCCCGGGAGGTATGTTGATCCATGGGTTGTAGGCAAACTGCCTGTAAGTTGCCAGATTAACGTCGGAATATTTCTTCGGCAGGAAAGTGTAGTCGTTCTTCCAGTCGATTACAGTATAGCGGATTTTGTTCTGCTCGAGCTGGTCGATTAGATTCAGCAAAAAAGTCGTTTTCCCGCTTCCAGCGCGACCCACCCCGAAAATGTTTTCGGTCAAATCCACTCTGCTCAGACCGAAAGGATACCCTAGCCCCTGATCACCGGCATAGACTTCGCCGATCTCGATCTCCCCCTGTGCTTCCTCTTTGCTCGGGAAGCTCAGTATTGGGTTCTTCGACCTCTTGTGTTTCTGATACTCCGGCTCTACGATTGAATCGATGTCCTGCATGATCTGCTTTACCTCGAACTCGCCGAGGTTTGGAAGGGCATCAAGGAGAGACTCGATAGACTCCTTGTCGAAATTCGGGATTACGGAGATCTTCTTTCTCACGGAATCGATGTATTTGTCGAGGTCTATCATTTCAGAGCCCTGTTGAGAACAGTTTGTAGGAGAGGAACGACATCATGAGGATAACGCATCCGGCCACTGCGATTTGCATCTCCCACGATGGCAATGCCGAGTATGCAGCCTTGGTGAGGTAGAGCACAAGGCCAACAGTCACCAGCACTAGACTAGCTCCAATGAGCGTCTTGAGCACGTTATCGAGCGAGCCTATGAATCCACTACCGAACGCCATTCTCCACCTTCCCAAATCCTTCCAGAACCGCGATGTCCTCGTCGTTCCGGTAGATCTTCCTGTAGCAGCCTATCACCTCAAGGCCCTTGTCCGTGACTTCCTCGCCTGTCCAGAATTTCTTTGACATGTACCCGGCCGAGCATATCGCCTTGACCGACTTTTTGATGTCCGACTTGGAGATCTTCGTGATGTCGTGGATCTCGCCCTTGGGAACCACCCTTGCCATCATGATCAGAACCTTGTATTCCTGTTTCGAGAGTGGGTGCCTCTCCTTGTAGCAGTCGATGCAAACCTTCTTCTGGTCGTCGTACACCACGCAGTCCTTGCACGCCTTCTTGTTGTCGATCTTGCAGATTACGGAGTCGTTGATCTCCAGCTTGCCGCCGCACACGTCGCACCACATGAGTATGGACTTGCTGACGTTGGTCCCGTTTTCGTTGACAATCTGGCTCCCGCCCAGACTGCCAGTTGGCGCAACCTCCAGCTTCTTGTCCAGAAGTATTTTCTTTTCTTGTCTATCGTTTCCTTCCGTCACTTCTTACTCACCACACTCATCTTCTCCTTTGCAATCCAAACACGGTCCTGATCCAGCTCCTCAGCTTCTTCAAACGAAGAGAAAATGCCATCAGCCATCGGCCAGTGCCCTCCCGATCTCCCTCTCGAACCAGACCAGTATGCTTATCCAGCTTCTTATCAAGACACGACAGAACTCCAGTAGAAACCTTCGGCAGTCTCTTCTGTCGTTCATGCATATTCACCCGTTGGCTTGATGTCTTCAATCGCTTCTGCAAGGTGCTCGTTTGTTACCGGTGCGTTTTCTGCAAATGCGTTTTCAACTGCAAGGTTTACGACTCTGGTTATGTCGTCTTGTGTGTAGTCCTTGGTCTTCTTTGCGGCCCTGATGATTTCATCTTCATCAAAGTTGTAGTTTTCAAGCAGTCTTGTAAGAAGATCTTTTCTCTGATCCGCGTCTGGTCTTTTGAATTCTATTGTGAAGTCGAATCTTCTCTTTGTGGCATGATCTATTCTTCTCTCCAGATTACTGCATGCAATTATGAAGACGTTCGGGTTGGTTTGCAGGCTGGTCATGTGCTGGTTCAGCGTGTTCACCATTGCCGCTACGTCGTCGTGCATCTGATTTGTGTCTCTTGAAACGCCCACAGAATCGAACTCGTCGACGAACAAGACCACCTTGCGCTGCTCCGCTATCGACCTGGCGTAGTCAAATACGGCCTTGACATTCTTACTCGACTCGCCAACAAACTTCGACCTTGGCTCTCCCACCTCCAAGAAGACGACGGGAGAATTTTCCGTTCTCGCATAGTGATCTGCGCATCCTTTCGCCGTAATGGTTTTCCCGGTTCCAGGTGCGCCAAGAAACAGCAGGCTTCTTTTGAGAACCGATTCCGAAAGTTTCGAATAGTGCCTGAGAGACCAAGCGTTGAAAGATTGCTGCGACAGGCACATCCTCATGTGCGACTCTATTTTCTGTATGATGTTGGACGTACCGACAAGCCGGTGATACAAGTCTCCGAACTCTTCATCGGGGAGCATGGTTTCCCTTAGCATGCTAGGAATCGTTCTTCTTGTCGTCTCCATTCTCTTTTTTCTCCATGGGCTTTTCAAGCTCTACGTCGATGACAGTCTCATCCTCGTCGTTTTTTATGATGAAAAGCAACAGAGACGCAGCCGCGTTCATGAGCGATTTTTTATTGACACCGTAACCGCCTTGATTTGCGGTATCCGCCACCTCCTCTAGGAACTCTGCCAGTGTCGAGTCTATCGTCTTTACCGGTTTTTCCTCGTCTTCGGTTCTTTGCTCCTCGCTGACGGTGAATGTCTTGGAGACTACTGCTACTTCCTTTTCATCCAGGACTAGTCTTGTGCTGATCTTGAGCTCCTTTGCCTTCGGCTCGACCTGCTCACTCATAGTCGTACTCCTCCCAGCTCAGGTCCATCAGCGGAGTTTCATACTTGTTCTTGCTGACGAGTTTCCGCTTGTCAGGGATCGTCGTCTGGTCCACTATCGACGCCCATCCCCTGGAGTCGAAGATCTCGTCGGCCTCCGGAGTCCTAGAGTATTTCGTGGCCTTGATCAATATCTTCACCATCAGAAGAACCTCCCATCGTTTGAGTAGCCGAATCGGAGGATCAAGTCGTTCGTCCTCTTTCCTGTAACTACGCCACCCACCCCAACGCTTCCGTCACCCAAAATCGAAATCTGGAGCTCCTCTAGGTGTAAAGCATCCCTCTTCGCTAGGAAGATAATGAGGTCGTCCTTGAGCTTCGTCTTGTCGAATTGCCCGCTGCAGCCATGTCTGCTTGCGAATTCCTCGATCTTCTGCACCGCCTTGTTTGCTATCGAGGCGATGCTACGAGCTTCGACGCCACTGACGGTCAGGTCGATTGTCTCTGTAGAGGTCAAACTTACGAGCTGCCTCCTGCGGATAGATTGACCGAGAATGCGGCGCAAATCTGGTTACATATAGTGTAATAAAATGCGGTGGAATTGAATAGAGGCATGTTGGTTGATTTTTTTATTAATTTCTCATACATGGTAGTATTTCACTCCCACGATACTTAAACATTGTGAGTTGATTACTACCACATATGGCGTGTTTATTTAAACTCAAAAAACAGCCTTGTAAAGAGTGGTAAAATGAGTTTATTCGAAGAAAAAAAGGGGAATATAATCCAAGAAAATTTTCAGGCAGGAAGGAAAAAAATCTACTTGAGAAATAAGGACAAACCAGAAAGCATCAACGTTGAGCATGCCTATGAAGCATTGAGTTATCTTAAAGACAAATTGAATCATTATTCAGAGATAGAAAATAAAATCATCATGATGTTGCCACAGCCGGAAAGAAATGAGTACCTCTCAAAGAGGACCGCCGAGCTAGTGGGAATGCTTCGGCGACTTGAAGAAAAACTATCTGGAACGAAAATAAAACCGGGGTTAATTCCAAAATTAACAAATCCTCTACTTACCCAAGTAAAGACCCGTGTTGCACATTATGGATTTTCAATGAAGCAACAAGAAAATATTGACAAAATGTTGAAAGACCTAGATGATGAATTAAAAGATGATAAGGCATAGGGGGTTTCATTATGGTGATTGGGGAACATGGGATCCTCGTTCCGACGTTTTCATTCTAGATAAACAAAAAATTGATTATGCATCTACTAAATTTTTAATGCCTGATTTCCATAATTTGGTTCACGGTCACGAGTTTAGTCATCGATTTTTCTACAAAAGCAAATCCATTCAGCAGATACTTCTCTTCAGTGAATATCTAAAAATTCAGATTACAACACAACAGTTTCTTAAACAATGGAAATCTCCTTCTAGCAACGCTAGACAAATGCTAAATTATTATTTTAATTATATGGATGATGTCGGAAATGTGTTGGATGTCGCACATGTTTTTTTCCTATATGGAAAACATAAAGAGAGTAATCTTGATCCATCTGAATTAAAAAAACATTCAAGAATCATTTTAGGTGAAAAGTCAAAAAGAATTTTGAATGATTTTGAGTGGTTTGATAGTAATGTTGAGGATTGGCCCTTTATTCTTAATCTAATTTTTAATTTTTCACTTCAACTGAAGTTTTGTGAAAGTGAGACTGTATCTAATAAGGGAGCAATGCCTGGAGTTGTTTTTTCCTTTAATCTTTCCTGTCCGCCAAGTGATTTGTTCTTTAAATTCATTGATATTTTTCGAGCTATATACGAAATAAATTCCACGAAAGGCAAGTTGTTGGCGAAAAGAATTCTATCTTTTCATAAAAGAGATCCGCCTCCAACATATTTTGAATTGCAATCCTTGATACAAGATCTGGAAAAATATGATCCGAGTCTACGCGAGTTTATTGCATATGTAAGTGAAGATGGTTATCAGTCTTTTACGAAATGTGATGTTTATAGATTACAAGGAAAGAAATTCTTGAAAATGACTGGCAATGATCTTGTTAAATACGGTCCAGCGATTTGGTGGACTATTGATAAGCCTCATTCACTAGGAACAACGACTTATGTTGGGGAGAGAAAATTCCCTTTATTCCTAAACAATTTTGCATTGACACACTTACAAGAATGCCTGTATGAAAAAGCTGAGCTTGAATGTATTCTGTGTGAAATTGGATATTGTAAAATGGAAGAAAAGAGACAACCGTGGATTACAGGATTACATAAGCAAATAGAAACTGCGAACAGTATTTTGTATAATTAAAAAATCAAAACAAACAAAAACCACTTGCCAATCTAACTCTGATATTTTGCAAGTCTTTATGAAAAAGTTGAATCCCGCCAATTAATAATAAAAACAAAAAAGGCGGGCGTCAAACGACGACCCGCACCAACTTGTTGCTCTTCGCGGCGTCCCTGTAGTCGTCTATCTTCTCCTGAATCTCGTAGAGCGAGCACTTCTTCTCAGTCATGTAGTTGTTTGCGAACCTCAGGAACGGCTTCGCCCTGACCTCTAGCGGGTTCAGGCTCGTGGTCTCGACCAGACCCTTCGCCGAGAGCACCTGAATCGTGTTGTAGACCTTGCTCTGAGGAATTCCCGCTGGCGCCCAAAGTTTCCCCGCCTTCGTCTTGCCGAAGATTTGGAGCGCGAAGTAGACCCGCGACTCGTACTCGCCGAGACCGAACCCCTTGAAGAGTTCCACTATCTCCTTCCCGACGCCGTTCATCGTGAGCATCTACCCCGCCTCCGAGGTCTGGAAGAGGTGGTCTTCCTCCCCCTTCCTCCTCTCGACCCTCCAGAGCGCGATTCTCCCAAGAATCCTCCTCTTCTTCGGGTCCTTCTCTCCTGACTGTATTACCCCAGTCAGCACGGGCTGCTTTCCATCTGCCATTTCGATTACCTCCGTCAGTTAATTCCCGAGCCGAGCCACGCCCTTTTCAGCGACGGTATACGTGTGACAGGAGCGGTCCCGGAGGGACGAAAAGGACGATGAGCGAGGCGGCCGTCGGCGCAATTTTTTACTTATTTTATAGTGTGAGCAGAACGAAACTCAACCTGATTCTTGCCGTGGTGGGCATACTGATCGGGATCGTCGGCATCGTATTGCGATAGTCGATCCCACTTCCTCTTTTTTTTGAAACATAGTATTTCTGTGCAGCAAATATTCACAGCCACCGATTTCATGGCAAAATTTGGAAATTATTAAAAATGCTGCATTTTGGGGTGTTTTCAGGCACAAAACATGATCTGCTGGATCAATTGCTCAATTGTTCTAAAATCCTGTTTTTCTGTAAAAACAGAGGACGATCTTTATGACAAAATCTTTGATTTGAAACTCCCGATTTCGGGCTAAAACCACAATAAATTAATTCAACGAGACCCTATAGAAGTGACTTTGAATATGTCCATGAATCATGTTTTGGATGTAGGAACACCGGTACATGGTCTGGATTGGTTGTACGATATACTGTCGAACATCATATTGCCACCTCCAGAACTCGTGAGAGTGGCTGCCAAACATATGCGGGAATTTGGAGAAGCCAACCTGCAACTAATGGACGATGCAGTCACGGCTCACCTTGATCTTCTGAAATCTATTAGTGAAGACTACTAGTTGAGTTGTTAGGTCAAACGGAGAATGATCGAAGGTATGGAAACTAACCTAGAACGTTTGTAATTTCAGAATATGATTTAGTAATTCCTTCAATTATTTTGTCGTACAGTCTTTCAAAGTTCGGATTATTACTAATACCTAGCCTTTCGTAGCAAAAATCAAGTCTCTTTTTTGCTTCTTGATCACTCAGTTTATGATCAAGAACAACTCTAAAGTCGTATAAGACGAAGAACGGTTTCATAATATTATATGCGTCGAGTTTTTTTGAGCGCAGTTCAATCCACTTTTCAAAAAGTTTCAATCCTCCCATTTTTTTCAGGTCCAATTGTCCATCCAGTCCTTTTATTTCAGTCTTTAACGATTCACTATCGAGTGCCTCAATGCAGAGTTTAGTAAGGCAGTTAATTATGTGAATTACACCTTTTTCATTCCAGTTTACAGGTCTCACCAACTCCCCGAGTATTTCATATTCCTTTTTTTCGTAATCGAATACCTTTAACTTGAATTTATTTTTACAGAGTTCTTCAAATGCCGATCTTGTTTTTAGTAACATACTCTCATTAGAAAGTTCCGAAAACTCTGCCTCTCTCGTAGCGGCATAAAATTCCGATGCAACATCATGATCTGATTCGACGTTTTCTGACAGTAGATATTGACGCTCTTTTTGTGGTATTTTTTCTTCCAAATCTCCAAGCCAACAAAAGACCTTGCCGTTTCTATTGATGCCAAAGCTCAAGTACCAATCATCATTGTGGAAAATGGTCCCAAATGTGTTTCCTGCAATGTCTACCCGGTATTCGTCAAAACTCAGATACTTGTGTAAAACTTTTCTCTCAAAGAAAACAGGAGTAAAGAATCCTTCTTTGGCAAATTGAGAATGTAATCCGGGTATCATCTTGCAGTCGTTTGCATCATATTTGAAATTTACATCTTTACACAAATCGTAACGAGTTTCACTAGCCTTTTTCATTCCACCCTTAAACAGTTTGGTGCCTCTCTTTTTAGATTCTTCAATGATCCATGGTATGAAGAATATTTTAGTCCAATCTGAATTATATTCTGTACCGCAACTAGGACAAACCAGTATTGGCATATCAGGCACAATTATGCGGATCCCATCCTTAGTTTCGTCAAAATTTTTGAATTCAAGCTTAAGCCAGTCTTTGCATTTATCACAATGAAGAGTTTGGAATTTGTATTCTTCTTTCTTTTCTGGCAATTAAATCACACTAAATTGGTGTTATTCTATCTTTTAATTTGATAGATAAATTCCAGTCATAAGAGCATGAGGCGAAGGCGGAATGATTTTTATTTTTCAGAAAAATCATCAAGAATCCTTATTTACTTTTTTGAGGCTTTACATTACATGTCATATGATGACGAACCAAAACTATCACAAAAAAAGATCATTAGCAATGGTTTCGAAATTTTGGCTGAGACAATACATGAAGAATCCGAGCGTTTATGTAGTACAATCAGAGGGGTAACCTACGAGTTAAGGCTAATTCGAATCATACTAGATAGACAGTCTGGGAACGTTTTGCGATCCGACGACTTTAAGGAATAAAATCAAGATATTGTGAATTAGCGAAGATACTTCCTTATTTAATACTAATTCTAACAAAATTATCAAGTGTCAAGATGAGAGTCTTACATACTGCTGATAACCACATAGGCGAGACAGACTACCAAAGAATCGATTACCAGACTGGCCTAAACGCTCGTGGCGTAGACTTTCTGAATTCTTTCAAGAACATAGCCGATATCGCAATCAAAGAGAAAGTCGACGTCTTGCTTATTGCCGGCGATTTCTTTACGAAAGTAAATCCTCATCCACGCTACACCTTGGAAGTCATTCGGAAGTTAAAACAGGTGAGCAAGCGTGGAATAACCACGTTAATCGTAGGGGGCAACCACGAGACACCGAAGATAGCAACGACCCTCAATCCTCTGGTAATGCTTGGCGAGATAGATGGAGTTTTGGTAGTTCTCGAGCCAACAACAGTTCATCTTAACGGCTATGATTTTGTGTGCGTCCCAGCTCCCCAGAACTTCGATGAGATAAGGAATCTGTTTGAGCCCCTACTCGTAAAGGCAATGCAGAATTCGAAATCCAATAGAAGGATACTCGTGACTCACATACCCTTGGGCCAGGCTGTGACGAGTTCTGAAGTAGCTTTTGAGACATTCATCGGAGATTATGTAGATGTGAATCAAATTCCTTCCAAGTTTGATTATGTAGCTCTGGGACACATTCACAAGTTACAAAAAATTCCACATGATACAATGGCAATATACTACCCTGGTTCGTCTGAGAGATACGAATTTGGAGAAGAGCGCGATGACAAGTATGCCCTGATTGTCGAGTTCGATGAAGATGTGAAAGTATCTCCCATCAAACTGCTCACAAGGAAAATGGTCACACTTGTCGATGCAGACTGTTCTAAGCTTTCTGCGATAGAAATCACCAAGTTGGTTGTCGACAAAATCACTCAGCAAAAAGATGCTTTAGCAGACTGTCTTGTGAGAATCAAGCTCGAGAATATCGATATTGACGAGAACAGGCTGATCGACTGGAAGCGAATCAAAGCAGCACTAGAAGAGGCCAAGGTATTCGAATACAAACTACAGCCCAGGACTGTCGTTACACTACCCGAGTCAAAGACGCTTAGTGGCGATTACATACTTCCGCCATCCAAGGAGGTAGAACTTTACATCAAAGACAAAGAACAGTACAAGGGAAAAATTACGCTTCTGAACAAGTTAGCCAACGAGATAATTGTCGAAGCCAGGGAGATGATGCCTTCTGAAACTTAAGAGAATCGTCCTCAAAGGCTTCATGCGATTCAAGGGAAGTCTGGAAGTCGAGTTCCCGCAAAATCAAGTCACACTGATAGCAGGAGATAACGGTTCTGGGAAGACCTCGATTCTCGATGCATTGTGCGTTTGTCTCTATGGCAGGACTTTGAGAACCTCAGGGAGGGCAACTTCTGGCTTCCTAAGCATAAATGACTTGGTCAACCATGAATCAGACAAGGCCATAATCCGAGTCGAGTTTGAAAATCACGGTCACAATTACGTAGTAACTCGCGAAATAACCCACAGTGATACCGGGGGCGAATTGTTGGAAGATGGAGAGAGCAAGGCGGTTGGAAGACATGTCTACGCATATGTGAGAAACAGGGCAATTGGCCTCGATTGGGAGGGCTTCAGGAAATCAACGGTCGTCCTACAGGGCGAGATGAGTGCACTTACAGATCTGGATCCCGGGCCGCGAAAGAAAGCATTCACCGAGCTGTTTGGACTCGACAAATATTCTGCATATGAGAAATTGGCCAAAGAAAAAATCCAACGCAAAGAATCAGACATACATGCTACAGAAGAGGCAGATAAAATTCTCCAAGCAGACATCAAAAAGATTCCAGATATCAAAGAAGAAATCGAACAAGTTTCCAGTCAAGTGAAGACGCTGAAAGAAAAGAAGGTCAAACTCGAGAAAATAGTTGAGACGAAGAAGACGAACATAAAAACACTAGAAGATAACCACAATGAATACATCCGACAGAAAGAGAAAGCAGATACCGCAAGAGGACAGATTGACGCTGCCAAGAAAGACATCGAGGATAATCGAAATGATCTTAACAGATTACTCTCAATCCAGAAACGGTTTAATTCCATCAAAAGCTCCTATGTGACTTACACAACTCTCGACGAAAAAATATCCAAGATTCAGCCCACAAAGTCAGAATATGATAAAATATCTACCGAAATTCTCAAGCACGATACTACACTTGCAGATAAGCGTGACAGTCTATCAGACATTGTAGATCAAATCAAAGATACCAAATCAGCAATTTTGAAACTTCGAAAACAGATACCTTCACCATCAAAGTTGACCAAAACAGAGAAATCTCTGAATGCTGCTACCGCCATAGAAAAAGGACTCAAAGATAGGTCAAACAGCATACGCGGTCAAATCAAACAGATTGAAGAATCGATTGAAAGCTTGAAGGCGAGAAGAGACCAGGTGAAAGGTAAGGACGAATGTCCAGTATGCTTGCAGAAGATAACAGACCAGCAACACGTCACAAAGCATTATGACGACGAGATATCTGCGCTTGTATCCAAAAAGACCAAGTTAGGGAAAGAGCAAGTTTCGATTTTACGAAGATTGAAAACGGTGTCAGAAACGGTCAAACGTCTTGACAGCCTTCAAAGACAGTTAGAAAAAGATGCGTCTAAAATAGATCAAGTAACAAGGGAACAAAACAGACTGTCGAGCCTGATTAAAAGAAAGGATTCAATAAAAGAGCAAATCGACAAGACGAAAGCAGACTCCAAATCATTGTCTCAGAAGCGCGACAGTCTTGGGTTTAACCCAATTGAATACGGTCGCCTTGATGCAAAAATTAAACAACTCAGAAAAGACAAAGTCGCAGAAAACTATGCCAATGCAAAAACCGAATTAGACAGACTGCCCAAAGTAAGACAAGAATTGGAGACTTCTCTCGGAAAGCTTTCTGACCTTGTCAACGAAAATAGATCCTTGGAAACCAGACTAAAGCAACTTTCCAAGTTGGAAAAGAAGTACACCGATGCAAAACAATCACTCGATGAATCACAACACGAGTTAAATGATAACGGCAAAGCTCTCGCCACCGAGTCTGAAAGAGAAAGACAGTCCAGAGACAAACTGGAAGACTTGGAAGACAAGGAACGAAAGTTTGCAAAAAACCTGGAGCAAATAGAACGACTCAAAGAGGAAATAATTACGCTAGAGGAGTTGCGTGATATATTCAAGAACATACCGGAGAACATCCTGCGGAGACTCAGGCCGTTCATCGAGAAAGAGGGAACCGACATCATCAATGAGTTATCCAACAACAACATAACGGCGCTTAACATCGACGAGGATACCCTGAACATCGCTGCCACTATGAACGGAGAAGTCAGGCCCATACACTACTATTCCGGAGGTCAGAAGACAAGGATCAATATGGCACTGCGAGTTGCAATCTCCAGGATACTCAGCAAGATGCCACAGACGGACGAGCACACGTTTGCCATAATGCAGACGCTCTTCATCGACGAGGGCGACTTCGGCAACCTGGACGAGGACGGAGTCAGGGAGGCCGTGAACGTCATAAGGAATCTGACGAAGGAATTTGACTGCGTGATTCTAATCAGTCACGTCGATACCATCAGAGAGATTTTCCACGGACATACCGTCGAAATTCAAAAGAATGGATTGAACGAAAGCACCATAAGTGTTCTAGCAAGATAAAAGTAATCGAAAAATGTGATGTGTAATACAAAATGTTTGTAGCGAATCTGCTACTCATCTAAAAAACTTTGTCAACATAATCTGTAGGTTACCTTTGAAAACTTCATCATTACCAGAATATCCGATGTCTTTTGCGCGTTTTACAATCTGACTCTTTTTAATCTTAAATTTCTCAATGCAAGATTCTATGTCCTGTTCATCTCTCTCATCAAGTCTAGCAATTTTTGTAATGATGATATCTACAGGATCCAGCGCCCTTAGCTGTATGTTTTTCAGTCTGGTCCTTATCGGTCTACTTTTCTTCAGATAGTCATCTGGCAGTGCTGTGATGAACACCATGCCGCCATGGAACAAATCTACTCTAAATCCAGGATCTACCATCTTCTTTGCTCTTTCGAACTCGTCATAGAATTCTACAGGTATTGTGAAGTCTACATCGATGGTGGATGGTTTTGCCTTGACAAGAGTCATTGCAGTCCCGCCTACCGCTACCACCACGATTTTCCGGCTCAATTCCTTGTCAACTTCTCCCAGGAAATCGAGCAGTTTTGTGTTGTCAAGTGACATTGTACAGCCTCAGTTTCTCCTTCATGCTCTTAGTGTTTGCCTTGATCTCTTCTATTTTCATGGCCTCGAGCAGCCTTATAGGCTCGTCAATGTTAGCCATCCCGTGTGCGATAAGGTTTCTGAGCGCTTTGAGTATACCTAGCATCTTCCCTTCGAAGTCATATTTTCGCGCCAAAAAGAGCAGCAAGCCGTAGTTTGTTTTTTTAGAATTCTTTGCAAGAATTATTGGAATCGCATCCATTCTTCTTGCGTCTTTGTGGAACATTATCGCAGATATTATGTATTCCATGCAGATAGGTCTGCCCTGTTCTAGTTTCGGCCCGAACTCCGTGTATCCGAACCTTGCGAGATTGAAGACTAGATTCTCTTCGCTTATCTTTGCAGGGTGCGTCTCGTTTTCTTCAGCTATTATCGTGGTGCCTCTCAAAATCTCTCCTCTAATCGACATCCAGAATCCCTGTGGATACAGGACCGCGATCTTGTTGTGCAGCATCTCCCGGATAGGGTTGTTCTCGTTTGACTTCAACAGGTCAAGAAATGTCTCGTCGTCTAAAATCAGATAGTCTATTCTGATGTTATGCATCCTTTGGAGACTGGCCATTATGGCACTGATCTCGATCTTTGTCTCTTCTGTGGATTTTCGGTTTGGAGATTTCAGATGGAACATGATCTCCGCTTTGTTCAGTTTCGCGTTTCTTTCCGGATTCATCAGAGAGATTGACTTGACGAAAGGCATGTTGTGCAAGAAGGTGTCTATCTCCATCATCAACATCTGCATCTCCTGTCTCCCCTTCAGAAAGTCTTGTTTTCTAATCAGCTCCGTTTCTGCAAGCAAGTCGATTAGCAGATAGTTCTCAAAGTATGGAGATATTATGGAAGACTTGCCAGACTTTGAAATTGTGATTATGCTATCCTGGGCCATTTCTTGGATTTTTTCGTGTATGTTGGCATAGTAAGCACTGCCGTACGTCTGCTCCATTTTGCCGGTAAGTTCGTGTATAGACATGGGCCTGCCCAAGTTCCTAGCCAGCATGTCCAGTATTTTATGCGTGATTTCGTCCATTGTTCTCACCTATTATAGTAATTTACTATAATATTATAGTTTTTTACTATAGATAAATACGATAGGTCACAAAAAGGCAAGTTTAAACCAATTAGCGTGAGATAAAACGATAGTAGCAATTTGGACAAAAATGAATTCGATAAACAGATTGCAATGTGTAATGTTGCATTGACAATTCTGCTTACTATTGGTGGCACATTGGCTTCTACAGGAGCGGCGTTTCTTATTGCTGGTGCAATAGAAGCAAATCACGGTATAGATCTTCAAGGTGAGGCACAAAACAGGATACTGACTACTGCCTATCGTTTTATAGGATTAGGAGTGGAAGTATTTTCCATTGGCTTGTTCATTATTGCTGTAAGTAGTATTGCGTTCACCATACGCGTAAAGAGATTATCCGACTCTCTCAAGCCAGATGTAGATAAATCCGACAATGCACAAAATTCAGATCGTCCTGATTTATTAAAAACAAATTCACAAGAAGAAATTAAAAATATCGATACTAATTTAGAGATAAAAAATCTAACACTTGAACTCATTAATCTAAAACTTGAACTTGCGACACAAAAACTTGAACAAGTGACAAGTAAAAAGAGCACAATTAGACATAGGAAAAATACCAAAGAATCTTAACTTACAAAACTATGTCGATTAGAAAGAACATCTTTACTAACTTTCTAATGGAATGCTATATTCGTGATGTTCGTTTTTTGTGAATGTGTTATTGCAGAATTTGCATGTGTACGTGTTCCTTTGTGTTTCCTGTATTTTTCTATAAAATTCAGTCCTGTTAACTTCTTTTCTCTCAACCAATTTGGAATTGGTCATCTCTATTCCAAAATTTATTCCGCATTCATGGCATTTGCGCTTTCGGATTATCTCAATTGAAGAAATAGCAAGAATCCCTGGAATGGCAAGGCCTACTCCAACATACAGAAGATATGGTTCAATAACAAAATGTGCGTTAATGCTCCAAAAAAGTATCCCAAAAACGGGAGCAATCAGAACCAATCCTGTGATGAGAAGCATGGCTATTTCTTTGTTCAATGGAACATCTAGCCTCCCATATTTCTTCATCAGATATCTTCGCCCCATGCCTAAAACAAGACTAGTGAATCCATTATCTGTTGGAAGATCAACTCCCTCTTGTTCTACTATGTCTTTCAGACTCACTGTATCTGATTCTGTACTGAGCGGCATCTTGGTAGTGACAAACTTGGATATTTTCTTGAATATTCTGTCTACATTATCCGGTGTAAATCTTGCGTGCTCGATACCTTGTAGGAAGACAGGTATTGGAACTCCTTCTTCTAAAAGTGGAATGATTCTCTTCCTTGCCTTCTTAGCATATCCTATTTCTTGATTTACCGTGGAGGACGAACTTCCGTATTTTGTCAATATGGCTATTACCACCGGACTTTCATCTATTGCAGATGTCAACTTATCTGGTAGTGAGCCCCCATAATCTTCGTCGTGCTTGGCGACATAACATTTAGCTCCGTGAGATTCTAGACTTTTCTTCAGCTTGTTCATGAGGTCAGTATCATTGAAACTGTAGCTGATGAACGCTTGTATTGTCATAGGATATAGTTGCATTTTTTGTGATAAAAATAAGATGTCTCACAACAGATTTTGGTGCGCTTAAAAATATCATTTTGGGACATCATGATCTGTAGCCTCCGGTTCTGTATGTCTCCTCTATGTGCTCTACTAACTGTATTAGGTCGGATTCGCCGATCTTGCCGTCTGCGCTGATGTACTCTTTTGTGCCCTTGAATATCTCATGTATGGAAACGCCATTTTCTGCAAGTACAACTATTTTCTTCTTTTTACTTTTCGCGCGTCTGACCTCGCGTAGAATCTGGTTCGGATTGTCGGCCGCATCTTTTGTCCATAGCACAACCAAGGCTACACAGCTGTCGATTTTTGGCAATATTTTCTCTCGCCATAGGTCAACTCCGGGTTTCTTGTCCCTTTCTGCTACATATCCCATGTAGCCAATTTTTATCAGGTTGTGGTCCACCCTGGTTGCTAGCACTTCCTGTTGTGGATCCTTGTGACTTATGAAAAAGTGCTTTTCAGGAGAATGTTTGGAATTGATCATGAGGTATCGTGTTTCCGGATAGCTGAACGATACAGAAATCAAATCGATTTCTCCCTTGTACCGATACACTATTTCCAAAATTGCGTAGTTGGTGCCTTGCCTTAAAGAAAGATCTACTATGAATGGGACTCTGAAAAATTCCAAGTTGTGCGGCTTTATTGAAACCATTGGTTCCAGCGAGAATACTTTTGGGTGGACGCCGTCTTCTGTCTGGAATTGGCATCCCATTTTTACGATCTCAATTTCCTTCCTGGAGTTGTTTTGTAGCTCTACCTTGAACTCACTTCTTTCAAGATATGTAATGTTAGAGTGTGGTTCTATCCAACAGCCGCTAATCGCCAATTCTGGCAGTATGTTATCAGGACCGTTTTTGTCATGTTGTTTTGCTGACAACTAAGCCGTTACCCTCCTCCTATCTGCCAAGCCCTTCCTTTTCTGGCAAACGCAGTTGTCCTTGATTTCAGGAGATGAGCTGATCATGAACTCATCCTTCATCTCTATCTGAGTTTGAGAGTCATAGTCTGCCCCCATAATACCGAGGAGAGCAAGCAATTTGTTTACCCCCATACTTGCGGCCATGGTTGTCATTGAAATTATGCTTGGCTGTTTGTCTACGTTCTCATAATATCCCTCCTTGGCGAGATTTTTCTTTTCCTCATCCGACAATGATTCTTGCATTATCAGTTTCCCATCAAGTGTACCGCTGCACCAGAGGCATGCAGTATCCGGGGTCACCACCTGTACCTTCATCACGGCCTGATCAATTGCGCCGTGCTTGTCCTTGTGAATTCTACAACCTATGTCAATCAATGGAATCAGATATTGTATTGAAATGTCGTTCAAGATTGACCTGCTTGTGAGGTTATCTGTGCAGGAAAAGATCACGTCAGAGTCTATCAATTTAGAAGTCACACCGTCTTTTGTAACATCCGCCTGTATTGCCTCTACCTTTGTTTTAGAGAAACATTCGATGTGTCTTTTCAGAACTTCCACTTTGCTCTTGCCAACATCGGTATCCTTGGCTCCGTAGATTCTTGGCAGATTTGTTGCATCAATGTTGTCCTTATCCACAATCCTTAGTCTCTTTACGCCCATGCGGGCAAGTTGTACTGCCAATGGAGAGCCAGTTCCACCGGAGCCAACTAGCGTCATGGTCATTTCTTGAATCTTCTTCTGGTTTTGCTCTCCTAGTGCACGTACCTGCCTGTCAAATTTGGTGTCGACTAAATCCTTCTTTCCATCAAATCCCACGCCAGCATATCCATCAAGTACTTTGCCTGAAATCTTTATTCTTGAAACATTCTGAATTTTTCCACTGTTGAACACCACTCCACACATTCCATGTCTGCTGAACACAAAGCTCGCAAGCGGCCTGTCAGGCAGTATCTGAGAGAGATTGGCAAACATTCTCTTGTTTGACTTCTCGTCGATCATGCTAAATCCTGCTGGGTGTAGCGAGTGCGGGTGCGTGTGTACAAACACTGGGCTGAGATTTTTCGAGTCTGCAATGACGACGCATTTGTTGATGAATGACGAGCTCGGCTCAAGCGAATGCTCTCCGCTGCGATTCCACGATTCATCATCGGGTTTGATCACTTCTGTTATGATCATTACAGGTTTGTCAGATGCTTTGTAGGAATTTGCCAGAAGAAAACATCCGTTTTCATATTTAGTACTGAACAGAAACTTGTTCAAATCGTCATACAGCTTTTTTGGGAATACGACTGTCCACATTCTAATCTCCCTTCCTTAACCTCTGGTCAACATATGACATGAAACTGATCACGCTGTCCTCCCCCGGGTTCCAAGGCTTTCCATTGTACGGGTGATAGCTGAATCGACGCCAATTCCGCTGCAGATGGGGTTCGATCACGTCACCAGCTTTTGGCGGTGCATTGTTCTTCAAGAGCAGTTTCTCATCGACCCAGAACATGTCAAAACCTGCATTGGGATAATGCGGTGTAGTAAAAATCATCAAGTCAGTCTTCTCCATGTTGAATAGACCGACAGGTAGGGGATAGTCCTTGAATACGATATAGACTTTGGATTCATGTTCCGTTATCGTGTATTCAAGACCTTGTTCCTTTAGGACCTGCATGTCCTGCACCAGCTCGTCCGGTATCATCCATATGGCACACTCTTCAGAATTGCATTGAAGTGCATTCCGTTTTGGATGTCGACTTTCTGGTCTGGCTCTATCTTCTGACTGTTTTGGCCATGCACTAGGAAGAGGTCGTATTGGTTTACGTCGTATCCTGCCAGTTCTAGTATTTGTCTGCCGGTGAGGCTGTCTGCGGTAACCTTGAATTCTTTCTTGTTGACATGGATTACCCTCTCATGCGGTTTTGTTTTTTCGTCGCTCATTTAATCACTGAAGTTTATTCGTGCCTAGAATACTTAAGTCTATTTACCAAAATAAAGTTAATAAAGTTAACTTGCTAAAGAATGTTAGGTATGTCAGCAAATCTGAGGGTACACATTGCGCCTGTTGGATACGAGATTTTCCGGGTCACAGAACCACTGATACGTATGCAGGCAGATAAGGTTTACCTCATTACTTATGAACGCGACGACAACGCATCCACATACTACAGTAGGATCAAAAAAGAGCTATCCCAGAAGTACAAACACATCAAAGTCGAGGAGGTCTTTATCGACATCTGGGATCTTTACGATTGCATAAAGAAATTCCGAGAGATAATCTTGAGCGAAAAGGGAAACCACATGTACGTCAACGTGTCTACTGGAACCAAGATCACTGCCATAGCAGGTATGCTCTCATCAATGCTATGGAATGCCACACCGTATTACGCCCCCGTTCGATATCCAGAAACAAAGCACATGGAACTGCCAACCGAACAGGTCTTGGACTCTGAGATTCTTCCTACATACGGCATAAGAAAGCCAAACAAAGAGGAGATGCTGGTTTTATCTCTGTTAGATGAAGCTGGTGGAAAAATGAGAAAGTCACACATTATAGAAAAACTTGAAGACGGAGAAATAATCAAGATCAAAGACGAAAGTGTAACTCGTTTGACTGACGCAGCAAAGCATAGTCAGCTTCGTGCAATACTAGACCCGATGGAAAAAATTTGGAATTTTGTAACAATCGAATCCAGTGGAAGAAGAAGCGAAGTGTCAATTACTGAAAAAGGACAAACGGCCCTGAAGATATTTGGCATTGATAACAAAAAATAAAAATCAATTCCTACAATGAATTATTTTTCTCTTGATTGCTTTCGTAAATTCTTTTGCAGAACGTCTCAAAGAATTTCCTATTCTTGCACATCTGATCATATTCCGCAATCAGATTTACGATGTGATGTCTCTTCCAGGTCTCGTATTTTGCAGACTCCAGCGACTTTCTGAGTTTCTTGTCCGACATCAAGTCCTCTTCTGACATCAATCGCAGGCCCGTCTTGATGAATCCCGGCACGTAACCAAATGAATCAATCTCATACAGCATTATGTGGCCAAACTTGGAATACGGGTCGTATTCCCTTGCCTCGCCCACTACCTTTCCATGATCGTCCACAAGATAGCCGTCATAGAGAGACTCGCCTCTCTTTGAACCGCCTGTGGGAATGTTGACCCCAAAGTCGTCCGCAAACCCGTCGTCATCCTCGATTCCAGTCCCTCCTGTACTGCCTGATTATCTTCTGGGCCTCCTCAAACGGACAGGGCTTCCAGTCCAGGCAGAAGGAGGCGTTGTTCTCGATGAGCTCGTCTATGCTGATGTAGCCCCACTCCGCAAACTGGTCGTCGTTCAGGTTCGCGTACCCATACGCGATGTTCTCCTTCCTGTCGTGCTCCGCTATCAGCCAGTAGAACCCTATCTCCGGTATCTCCCACTTTTGATAGATTATCTTCTTCTCGGCCGGTATGTCCTCTGTGTCGTACAGTTTCGGTATTTCATCTCCCACATGCTCACCTCATTATCATGTATTCACCAAATCCGTTCCAGCTCGCATCTTTTCAAACGCGGCTGGAACTTTTTGGATTGGCAGAAACAAAATCTGTTTACCCTTCGTTTTGGCAGAGAGGGCTTCAATGAGCTTGGAATCGTCAGAGCAGACAATCACTCTGTCGAATTTCTGGATGTTCCTTTTCAGGTTGCCGGAAATGTTTGATGTCCCAAGCTCCACTTCAATCACCGTGCTGCAATCCAGCACTTCTATGTCTGGACCATCCTTGTTTTTTCTTATTTGATATCCCTTTGCGGTGAGACTTTCCGCTAGCCAGTCGACATAGAACTCGTGCTTGACGCTCGGCACCGTCCCTGGTCTCTGGTACAGTATCCTGGGCGAGCCCCTGCCAAGCCTCACCCTGACGATCTCTATCCTCTTTTTCTGGCACAGCCCGTCAACAATCTTCGTGTACTTTTTGTCGTCCCACCCGAGTTTTACGCGCCTCTCCGTGACGGATAGGAACGGCTCGTTGACTATGCTTTCAAGGAAAGTCTTGTCATCATCATCTTCCACCGCCTCTTCCAAGTTCTCCTGAATCTCCTCTGTCTCAGCGTCAAAACCCGAGACCGTAAAGTCATCAGAAGTCATGAGAAAAGGCTCGCATCCAAGTGTCGAGACTACCGCCTCCTTCCTTTGCAGCCTCACAATTCTGTCTGCAAGGTACTCGTATTCCGTCTGATCCGCAAATCCGGAGGATTCCGCTATGATCTTGATGTCTTCCTGGTGCTGAAGCCTAAAGGCTATCTTCGTGCCGGTGTTCTTGACGATGTCCTTTTCAATGTTGGACGGAGATTGTGTAATCAGTACAAGGCCGCAACCGCGCTTTCTCAACCTAGTTGCAAATTCAGTTGCCGGCCAAGATTCCGTTACGACAATTTTATGGAGAATCTTGGGAACCAGCAACTGTGCCTCGTCTGCTATGAACAGATTGGAGACCCAGTCGCAGGTTCCACGATTCAGCATCTTTCTAAGATAGTAGGTCGTAACGGTGTTGTAGATCAGCCTGACCTCGCTGCCATACGCCACGAGTGAGTCAAGTGCGTGGAGGTCGATTACTATGTTCTGCTCGTCAAGATTTGTAAAGTCTGGATTTGATTTTTTGCACAGAAAAATTTCCTTCAGCGGAGAGCGCATGAAAGGATCCAGTCTGACTAGCAATGCGGTCTTTGTCTTGTCTAGCGCGGTCAGCTTCTGTCTGTCGTATGACTTGATGTTTCGGATCAGTTCCTCGATGCTATGGCTCTCGCTGATCGTCTCCTGCAAGACAAAGTTCATCTGTGCCGACAAGTCCATGTATTCTTTTTCGATCCCTTTGAAGACCGTCTCCCTCATCAGCTCCCTGATCAGTGCCGGGTCGCCGAGATCGAACGGGTTGATTTTCAGGTTCTTGTCAACTGCGAAATATTCCGTCTTGCCTTTCAGCTTCGGGATGATGTTTTTCCACTCGCCCTCGACGTCAACCACCAGAAGCTTGATTCCGTGAGTTGTAGGATATGTCTCGGCTTTGACTGTGAGATTCATCGCAAATCTCGATTTTCCGGTCCCAGTCTGGCCAACTACAAGAGTGTGTGTTGAGAGGAGGTGCAATGGAAAGTTGAATGGAAGTCCGTTTGACAGTGAACCTACTTTGAGGCCCCAATAGTCGAGAATCGGTGAGTTGTCGAGCCTGAATCTGACGTACTTGCACCTCGGGCAGAACCGCCTGTCGCGCACGAAATTGCCGCACAGACAGACCCAGTTCATCTACCAGACCCCCTTGCAGATCCAGCACAGCCGGTGCACGTAGGGCTGCTGGTTCCGCATGACGATCTTTGCCTCCATGTGCATCATGCAGCAGATTTCCTGGCATCTGTCGCAGACCCGCTTGCAGTGTATGCAGGTGTGGTTCTTGCAGGTCTTGCAGATTCCGTCTATCTGGTCTCTGGTCACCAGGGATCTGCAAACTCTGCACTGCCAGAGCTCATTCACTCGCATCACCCATTTTTTCCTCGAAGCATCTCGAACACAGAAGACGGTCGTCAAGCAGTTGCAAACATTTGCCGCAATGCTTCATCTTGCACTTGCTGCAAACCCCGAGGCCGGAGTGTGAGTTAATCGAGTGTCCGCAGGACAAGACCACCGCTTCGAACTCGTCGTCCATCAGTAGTCCTCCAGATCGACGAACGAGCCGCACTTGTCGCACATCGGAAAGTTCTCCCAGCAGTGGATACCCCACTCCTCCCCCTCACCCCTGTGCTCCTTGCACCGAGAGCAAAATCCGCGCATTCTAAATTCTCTGTGAGTGGTGTGTCATCTCAGTTACGCGTATGTAATTCCGTTACAACCGTTAGCTATTTCTTAACTGAAATCCAATAGAAGGATAGAAAATAGCAGGTAATCTGGCAGTACTATTGATTTCAAAGTCAGGCTTCCTCCTGGACGCTGAACTTGGAATTAATAGTCCTACCGACCGTCTAGCGGAATGGTAGCGGAACGCTATCCCCGTAAACCAGTTTATCTGCCGACTACAGGTGGCTGTAATGAGCAGGGCAGAATTGATCTATCCGCTGAAGGAAAAGATAGAGAAAGAGATAGCCAAGATCAACGCCGACAGGCACAACCGGGACATCTTGACTAGGTACTACCGAGTCCGCTTCGGGCAGGTGGCCAGTGCCACGCTGTTCAACGAGCTGAACCGCCTCAACAGCATGTCCGCGATTTTGGGCAAAAAGTACGAGAGGGCCACCATCAAGGACATCGAGAACTTGGTCTTCGAGGTCGACAGGAGATGCAAGCACCCGAGCACGGCAAACAGGCACTGGAAGATACTCAAGACGTTCTACAGGTGGATGAGGGGGCTCCAAGGCTCGGACTACCCGCCCGAGGTCAAGTGGATAAAGATGAAGCGCGTCCCGCCGATATCGGTGACGGAAAGCGACCTGATATCATACGACGAATGCGTCAGGATAACAGAGATGGCGACGAACCTCAGGGACAGGGCGCTCTTCCAGTGCACCCTCGACGCGGGTTGCAGGATCGGCGAGATCCTCACGGTCAGGATCGGAGAGGTGGAGTTGACCGACATCGGCGCAGTCCTCCAATCCGACGGCAAGACGGGCAAGGCTCCGCTTATACTCACTTGGTCGGCGAAGACGCTCGCGATGTGGCTCAACATACACCCGTTTCGCGATGACCCCACTGCCCCCCTGTGGCCCCTCCGGGACAGGGAGAAACCGATTCAGATGTCATACGCCTCCGCTTATCAGACCTTCAAGAAATGCGTCAGGAGGGCAGGGATCAAGAAGAGGGTCTGGCCGCACCTGCTGAAGCACGTGTCCTGCTCCTACGATTCCGAGCTGGGCCTGCCGGAATCCTACAGGAAATACAAGCACCACTGGACGCCGGGGTCCAAGATGGCAAGGGTCTACGAGCACCTGTCGTCATCCATCATCCCGAAGATACAGGTCGAGTCCATGAGGCTGATGAACCATCCCGTCGACGAGAGCAAGATCCAGAAGATGGAGCAGAAGGTGGAACTGTCCAAGAGATGCAGGCGGTGCGAGTTCGAGAATTCCAGGGACGCGATGTACTGCAACAGGTGCGCCTTTCCATTAAACGATAGCGACGCGGTGGAAATGTCACTGAAAAGATCCAGCATGGAAACACTCCTGCAAAAAATCCGGGAGAATCCGGAGAAGCTCGAAAAACTGCTTTCAATTATAGAATAATCCTACATACGATTCCACTAAACCGGTGTTTCTGCCCTGCGATTTTCGCAACATTTAGCCGGGAAAAGCCGCTTACGATAGTTACTCTTATATCGTATACGGATAGGGAAATGACAGAAATGAGGTGTCAGGATTACGTTGCCGAAGCAAGCTTTTCGTCTGTTTACTTAAAAAATGTGTATTTTTATTATCAAATAACAAATTCCGTATAGTGGACGTAATGACTACAGAACGAGACGACATCAAACCGACCCCCTTGGATTCAGATTTCAGATGGCATGCCAATCGATTGATTAGCCTGGCCAGAAAGGAGATTTGTGTTGTTACCGGTGAGTTCAGCATATACTATTTTACGGATGTGCGCGAGGCTTTGAGGGATGCACTCTACAAAGGAGTTGAGGTCAAGGCATATCTTGGAAAATGCGATGAAGATACGATTCACAGAGTTGTTGCAGACGGCATCAAAACATATCCTGGAAAGAAATTACCGCCGGGGGAAGATCACTACATGGTGGTAGACGGCAAGCATTTGATTGTCTCAAAAAAGCATCAGCGATATCAGGTTAATGTGAGACATGGTTACTATGAGATAAACAGTGAATCTGACGCGCGAAAGAAGAGGGCTCTCTTTGACAAACTTATAGATGGGATAAATCCCGTGACTGTTCCAGTCAGAGATCATAAACGCGACCTGAAGTTTATTGCAGAATTGTATCAGTAGCTGAAATGTCAAGTTCAGTCAGCGTATCAATCATCGCTGACGACATTTTCGAGAAAATCATGGTGGACAAAAAATTTGGGACGAGTTTTTTGAAAAGAGTTTCTGCAGACGAATTTGGTCCATCCGTGTATGTCACAAACATGACGGTCGTTTCATTTCTGCAGAAGTACAATTACAACAGCAAGATCGTACAGAGGGTAAAGAGGCTGCTATATTTTCTCCCACAATATGATAACAGAAAAAGGATGAAGCGCTCGTTGATTGTAGAGGAACCTGTCCGCGGTCAGATCTGGGGCGAAACAGTTGACTGGTTTATTCGACACAGTATGCCGAAAAGTGAAAACAAGGTAAAACTGACGTTGGTGAACTGGGCAGACGTAGGAGTTTTAAAATATATTCTGAAAATCTACAGGGGTTCGGCTGAAACTAGTTACATAGTGACCCAAAATCCAAATTATGCCAAAGTTGCAGAGATGTCAAGAACTAACAAGGAATTTCCGAAGTTTCAGATAATCTCTTAGATCCATCAAATGATTCTCATATCCGACACCAATGAGAATCCAGAATCTCTAGCGGAAAATCACCGCAAATAGGGTTAAGCTGGACGAACGTGCAGTTTTATCAGGATACAATGGGAAGGCCCATAATATTGGATGAAGGTCCATTCCACGAGGCCTTCCTGCCTGCAAAGATACTCTGCCGCGAACGGCACGTCGAGGACATAGTCGACTCGCTGATGCCTCTCAAGCAGGGCAAGCCTGCAAAGAGCCTCTATGTGTTCGGCGCTCCTGGGGCTGGAAAGACCACCGTCGTCAGATCTGTACTGCGCGAGCACTTCGGCGGCATGTCCGTCTACGTCAACTGCTGGTCCAACAGGACTGCCCACAAGGTCATGGAGGAGGTGCTGAGGCAGACGGGGTCAATGATACACGGAAAGGAGTCCACCAGCGAGCTGATCAAAAGGTTTGAGAAGTCGGGCAAGAAGATGGTAATCTGCCTCGACGAGGCAGACCACCTGAAGGACAATGACATACTGTACACATTTTCCAGAAACTCCTGCCCAGTAGTCCTGATATCGAATCACCCCTACTCGCCGAACGACATCGACGACAGGATAAGGAGCAGCCTCCACCTACAGGAGATAGAGTTTGGGACATACGACGGAACTGACATCGACAAAATTCTGAGGGATAGGATTAAGGGCGGATTACATCCACAGGCCATATCTGAAGAACTCATAGCAGAGATATCGAGCTCGTCGGGAGGCGATGCCAGGGCTAGCATACAGATACTCAAGAACGCCGCAATCGACGCGGAGTCGAAGGGCCACGAGTCGATAACCATCGACCACATAAGGGCGGCGGCGGGATTTGCAAGAAAGTACCGTCTGTCGTATCTGTTGGGAAAGCTGAACGACCACCAGAAGACGATCTATGAAATCCTAAAGCGGAACAAGTCGATGGATTCAGGAAGACTCTTCAAGGAGTACAGGCGGCAGATGGGAGAGACTGTCACCGACAGATCATACCGAAACTATATGCAGAGGATGGTTGAGCTTGGCCTTGTAAGACAGATTGGTTCCGGACGATGGAAAAAATATGAAGTTACATTGTAGGATAAAACTCGATACATCATTTCAATATCATACTAATTGAAATCTAAACTGGATTAAATCTATTCTAAAAACATATATCCTATCCTCCCCCAGAGGATACTATGTCAGGGGCATGTGAATTTGACCTAAAAAAAGCGCACGAGTCGGTTGAAGAACACGGAGACAAAAGAATAGAAATTTTACGCATGGCTGGACTCGGCCTCATCACAATATTCATTGCATGGCTGCAACTCGTGCAGCCTGACTGGATTGGAAAGATCATCATCACACTAAGCGTATTGATTGGCGGCTATCCTATTTTCAAAGAATCGCTGTATGCCCTAAGAAAAGGCCGCGTAAACATGGAACTTTCCATGGTTATCGCAATAGTCGCATCGCTGGTTTCGTTACAATTTCTTCCTGCGATAGTAGTTACTTTTTTTGCGGTATTGTCGGAATTTGTTGAAGGCTTTATTGTAAAAAAAGGAAGGAAAAATATTGAATCTCTTTACAGACTGGCTCCAAGGAAGGCACTGGTAAAAAACGAAAATGGGCAGCAATTAGTTGAGATTGAACGAGTAAACGTTAACGATGTAATAATTGTGAGAGAGGGTGACGTGATTCCAGTTGATGGTACAATAATCACTGGTTCATCCGCAGTAGATCAATCAAGTATCACCGGAGAGAGTATTCCGATTGACAAGAAAAAAGGTGACCGTGTTTTTGCTGGTACAATAAACCTGACAGGTTATCTGGAAATCAAGTGCGAAAAAATCTCTTCCGATACAACCTTTGCAAAGATAATACACCTAGTGGAGGGGGCAGAAGCATCAAAGGCACCAATACAGAAAATAAGCGACAGAATGGCCACAAGGCTGATTCAATTCGCAATAGGCCTGTCAGTCATAACCTATCTTGTGACGCAAAACCTGACATCCACTCTGTCTGTCATTATAGTTGCAGGGGCCTGCGGCCTTGCAGTCGGTACTCCAATAGCGCTGCTTGCCACAACTGGAAAGATCTCAAAGCAAGGAATCGTCATCAAAGGAGGCCTCCAGATTGAGAATTTGAGTCATGCAGGTACGATCGTATTTGACAAGACAGGTACACTGACACATGGAAAACCTGTGGTTTCTCAGGTTGTTTCGCTAGAGTCTTCGCTAAAACCCATGAAAATACTGGAATATGCAGCCATGGTTGAGAAAAACATCAACCATCCCCTCGCTAGGGCAATACAAGAAAGGGCAAATCAGGAGGGCCTTTCGGTGACTCAACCAAGCCTTGATGCCTCTGATACGATAACTGTCGGGAGAGGAGTAACAAGAACATACAACCACCAACAAATCAGCCTTGGAAACCTGGAGTTTATAGACAAATTGATTAATGATGATGATTCCGAATCCGCCATTCAGAGAATTCCAGAATTATTAAAATCAAAAAGTACTTCTTTTCAATATCTAGTAAACGAATACAAGGATGATTCCGGTCATACCTTGCAGATTGTCAGACAGCAGGATACTGATCTGTTACAGTTTGCTTTAACTGCCACGTTTTTAGCTATTGACAAACAACTTGTAGGAGCTGTGTTCTTTGAGGACTCGTTGAGAACAGAAGCAAAGAAGGCGATTGCAGAAATAAAAAAGATGAAAATTAAAGTTGTGATGTTAACTGGAGACAATAAAAAAATTGCAAAAAGAATAGCGGAGGAAGTAGGCATTGATGAATACCACGCCGAACTACTCCCACAAGACAAGGTCTCAAAAATTGAGGAAATAGTCAGGGGACACGCAGATTCCAAGATGGTTGTAATGGTTGGAGACGGCGTTAACGATGCGCCAGCACTTGCCAAGTCCCATATTGGAATAGCAATGGGCAAGACTGGAACGGACGTTGCCATAGAGACTGCCGACATTGTACTGATGACCGAAGATCTGATGAGGATTCCGTATCTTGTGAGAAACTCAAGGCAGTCGATTTTTGCAATCCGGCAGAACTTTTTTGGAACCTTGGGAGTGGATGGCCTCGGATTCATTCTTGCCTTCACTGGCCACATAAACCCGCTTCTGGCTGCACTCATCCATGTGTCTTCTGAGCTGGTATTCATGGTGAACTCTGCGAGACTGATTTTGGACAAAAGAGCATATTGATTTCAATACTACTCATATACACATAACATTCAATTGTTTTTAAACAAATGAGGTGTAATCAAAACATGGCAAAACAAACTCTTACACCAAAAACTATCGAGTCATATTTGCAGAAAATTAGTCTAAAAGCAGATGGTACAGTTAAGAATGTAAAAGCTGCACTTTCACAACTAGACAGATCAATACAAGAAAAAGAAGGCGCAACACTTGCACATTTACAAATAATCTGAGACATCTAGACCAAGAACAACAGTTTGAGCAACTTTTTGACCGATTATAGATTTTCGTAAATGACCTAGATAAAAAAGGCATAACTCCTGCAGTATCTAGGAACTACATCTATTCAATCAAAGGATATCTTAGATACGCTGGAATTAAAATTCATAGAGAGGATCTAAAGGAAAACATAACCTTTCGCCGAGCTGAAAAACAAGATCGTGACGGTATAACTATACAACAATTAAAGCAAATAATCAGTATTGCAAAACCTCAAAGGAAGGCATACTATTTAGCTTTGTCTAGTAGCGGGATGAGACCTCAAGAATCGGTACAACTGCGTAAGCGGGATTTTGATACTACCAAAGAGCGCATAATGATCAGGATCCCAGCAAAGTACACAAAAACGAAAAAATCCAGAATTACTTTTATTTCAAAAGAAGCTTCGGAATATATCATGCCCATACTGAACCGAATTAAGGACGATGACACAAAATCACGCATGAATGCATTGAGGATCAGAATAGTGAATTAGCCGTAGTTGGTTTTAGTAGATTTGACTGTCTGAATTTTAATTTATTGTATGGCGTTGGTAGGACAATGCCACATAAATTACTCATGATAAAGATCAAGCAAGACTGTGCATGGATATCTGGACTATTTTGTATGTAAACTAGGAGGAATTTTTCCACGTAGAACTGGTTTTGCTGTGTATATAATCATCATTTTTATTTTATTATATATAATAATATTAAAAGAAGAAAGTATTGTTGTATAAGACGGGCAAATATGCCTTTTTTTTCTTTGACTTAGCCTAGTGTATCCTAGACGTTTGGATGCAGGCTGAAGCAAAATGACAGAATATTTTTACGTTAAGTTATAGATTATTGTCAATCGATTTCAATTAGCTGAATGTACTAGAATCGTTATATCATCAAACAAAAAATCTAGAATTAACTGATGAAAAATTTTAGTTTTGATTTGTTTTCGTTACCGAAAAGGAATGTAAGATGAAGGAGATAAAAGACAGAAACATCCCATCGAGTGCTCGACAGATGCTAAACAAGGTACCGGAGATTACGCTGTACTTTTGGGTGATCAAGGTCTTGTGCACCACTGTCGGCGAGACTGCCGCGGACTTTTTAAACGAAACGTTGAATCTCGGACTTGACGGCGTAACTCTAATCATTGGAACAATACTTGCCGTAACACTAGTCTTTCAGTTCAAATCCAAAAAATACATTCCTGGAGTTTACTGGCTTGCAGTCGTCCTAATAAGCATCGTAGGCACTCTCATCACAGACAATTTGACGGATAATCTCGGAATATCTTTGGAGACCAGCACCGCAATCTTTGCCGTCTCGCTTGCTGTAATCTTTGCTGCTTGGTACAAGAAGGAAAAGACGCTGTCCATACACACAATCGTTACAACCAGAAGAGAGGGATTTTACTGGCTTGCCATCCTGTTCACATTCGCGCTTGGAACCGCTGCAGGGGATCTATTAGCTGAGACCATAGACATCGGATACCTGCTCTCAGCAGTAGTCTTTGGCGCGATGATAGGAGCTGTCGCCGTAGGTCGCTACGGTTTCAAGATACACCCAGTTCTGGCATTTTGGATAGCATACATTCTAACTCGTCCCCTTGGTGCCTCGATAGGAGACTACCTATCACAGGATTTGGACTCGGGCGGTTTGGGATTGGGGACTGTAATAACAAGCGCAATTTTCCTTGCTACGATCCTAGCAACGGTCATCTACCTAGCCATCACTAAAAAAGACGTCATTGACAAAGTACAAAATTAGCTCAAGGCCGAATACATCAGATTGACAGTGATGCACTTGTCTAACTGAACGACTTTTGTGCATGTTCAGTATGATTGCGCCGGTTAGCTAAGTGTCTCTCAATCGTAATATACAAAAATCGATAATTTAATCACAGGAGGTGAAGAGAAATAACAACAAGAAAAACATACGTTGCATCTGCAATCGCAGCATCCGTACTAATATTTGCACTAGTGGGAATTACTAATTCATTTGCAACGAGTACCGCATCAAAAGGCCAATCACAGGTCACACCAGACCAGGCTGCAAATAACGTTGCAAGCTTCCTTTCAGTAGACCCCAAGACAGTACAAGTAGATTCAATGGAGACAGAACACGGACAGAACAACTATAGAGCCAACGTTGAGAAAAATGGACAGCTGTTTGAGGTAAAAATCAATGCAGAGACAGGCAAAATCATCAGCGTAGCAGAGGATCAACCAGACGGAAATAACAACGCTGAAGATGGAGAAACAAACGACGACACTACGGACAGCACTGACAATGGAGACGGTGACGGTGAGACAAACGACGACACTAGTCAAACAAACAATTAGCTAGCACCGTTTCTTTTTTTTTACTTTTTCATGAGAATGCTCATTTTAGGCAGATAATCCATACGTACAAAGAAACTTTCACGACACTTAGACGAGTGTATTACAAGTATTAAGTAAGTCAGCCGTTAACGGTACACGGATACAGGAATTGATTTATTTTATTGACAAATTGAAATGGATTAGGTCGTAAGATGTGGATGATAAATCAGACAATGCTGAACGCATGTTGCAATTCATACAACAAAACCCAGGTTCCCATCTCAGGCAGATCAAACGAGAGTTGAATCTGTCAATGGGCACAATACAGTATCATCTAAACACGCTCGAAAAAAG
>SCVO01000066.1 GCA_004322465.1 Candidatus Nitrosotenuis sp. | reverse complement strand
TTAGTAGCACAGTAGCGACATTGGGTTTGACTTCCAGGTTCGGAAAGAGACTGGGTCGCGCCCCAACGCTGTGGCCGGCTTGAAAACATTTCTTTGCTTGATCTGTATTAAGATTACTCTCGGACTTGCAAAAACCGCCCTGAGGAGATATAAATTGAACAAATCGAGTATAACTTTGTGACTCACAGAGTAGCTGTGCTGGACAAGGAGCTGTGCCAGCCAAAAAAGTGCGGCCTTGAATGCATCAAGTACTGCCCCATGAACAAGTCCGGCGCGGACTGCATAGTGATGAACGAGGAGATAAAAAAAGCGCAGATAGACGAGGACATCTGCAATGGGTGCGGAATCTGCGTAAAGGTCTGCCCATTTGAGGCAATTACAATTGTTAATTTAGCAACAGAGCTTGCGACGGAAAAGATTCACCAGTACGGGATGAACTCGTTTAGGCTGTACCGCCTCCCGACACCAAAGAAGGGAGAGGTGGTAGGCCTGCTTGGAAGAAACGGGATGGGAAAAAGCACCGTAGTTGGGATCCTGTCCGGAAACCTAAAGCCAAACCTTGGAAACTACGAGAACCCCCCGGAGTGGGACGACATCATAAAGTCATTTGCAGGAACCGAGCTGAAGAGCCATTTTGAAAAAATAAAGAGCCAGGAGATCAAGGCGTCGATAAAGCCGCAGCAGGTGTACCATGTGGCAGAGGTCTTTGACGGAACCGCAAAGGAGCTGCTCGACAAGTATGACCAGCGAAACGTCGCCCAGGATCTGATCAGGCAGCTGTCGCTTGAGAACTCCGTCGAGCACCACGTAAAAGAGCTCAGCGGCGGAGAGCTGCAAAGGCTTGCGGTCGCAGTTGCAGCATCAAAGGAAGCCGACTTTTACTTTTTTGACGAGCCGTCGTCATACAATGACGTATTTCAGAGAAGGGGCGTTGCAAGGGTAATCCACAGCCTTGCAAACATTGGAAAAAGCGTAATGGTAGTAGAGCACGACCTCACATTGCTTGACTTTCTCAGCGATTACATCGACGTGCTGTACGGCGAGCCGGCGGCATACGGAATAGTCTCAAACATTCTGTCAACCAAGGTCGGCATCAACGTGTTTTTGGACGGCTACCTGCCAAACGAAAACGTGAGGTTCAGGGACAAAAAGTTCAGCTTCGACGTATCCACATCCACTGACGATTTTGAAAAGGGAGAGGTGGTCATCACCTATCCCGAGCTAAAGCGCCTGTATCCGGCATTCTCGGTGTCAATTGACGGCGGGCAGGTAAGGCGCGGGGAGGTCCTCGGCATAATGGGCGCAAACGCTCTTGGCAAGACCACGATGATGAAGATGATTGCCGGTGTGGAAAAGCCAGATGTCGGCACAATCGACAGGGCAGTAACCATATCGTACAAGCCGCAGTATTTGACAAACGACATCGACGTCGACGTCATATCGGTATTGGACGCGGCAAACGGCGGGCCAATTTTTGGAAGCGTCGAGGAGGAGCAGATTGTCGATCCGTTGAAAATAAAAAAACTCTACAACAAGTCGGTCAAGAATTTGTCAGGCGGGGAACTGCAAAAGGTCGCCATAGTTACATGCCTTTTGAAAAAGGCAGACGTGTATGCGCTAGACGAGCCGTCCGCATTTTTGGACGTCGAGGACAGGATTGCAGTTGCCAAGTTCATCCAGAGGTTTGTCAGATCATACGCAAAATCCGCAATAGTTATCGACCACGACATCCAGCTTATGGATTTGATTTCCGACAAGATGGTTATCTTTGAGGGGGTTTCCGGGATTTCCGGACACGGGACGTCTCCGCTGACAAAGGCAGAGGCGATGAACAAGTTTCTCAAGTCGCTTGACATCACGTTTCGAAGAGACGAGGCAACGCGCAGACCCCGGGTGAACAAGGCCGAAAGCAGGCTTGACAAGCAGCAAAAAGAAACCGGCAATTTCTACTACAAGATTTGACACGAATGCTAAAGAAAGCATTGGAGGGAGTTCTCACGGATGAGGAAAGCGCGGAACTTTTTTCCGCTTTTGATCAGATAGGCGAAATAATCATAGTTAGGATTCCAGATTCTCTTCTGTCAAAGAAAAAAGTGATCGGAGAGACCCTGCTGGAACATGTGCATCCGGCAAAGTCGGTGTTCTACCAGGCAACCCCCGTGGAGGGCGACTTTAGGACAAGGAACCTCGAGATACTTGCGGGGGTCGACAGCACCGAGACGGAGTACAAGGAGTTTGGCTGCAGGTTCAAAGTTGACGTGGAGAAGGCGTTTTTTTCGCCAAGGCTTTCCACAGAGCGGGACAGAATAGCGCAGATGGTCCAGGACGGCGAAACGATGATCAACATGTTTGGCGGAGTCGGGATGTTTTCGATAATTGCAGCCAAAAAGAAAAAATGCACGGTGTACAACATCGACCTCAACCCGTACGCCGCAAAGCTTTGCGAGGAGAACATCAGACTCAACAAGTTGGCAGGCAGGGTAATCTCGATTCAGGGCGATGCGGCCCAGGTGGTAAAAGAACAGCTCGCAGACAAAGGCGACAGAACCCTGATGCTGCTTCCGGAAAGGTCAGACGAGTTTCTGGACTCGGCAATCAGCGCAACCAAGAGCGGCGGAACGATCCACTACTATTCCCACCAGCACGCAGACAAAAGGCAGGACGCAGTAGAGGTATCAAAGGAACACTACCTGAAGATTGCTCCGGTGCACTCGGAGATTCTTGGCGGAAGAATGGTCCGGGCAGTCGGTCCCAGGTACTATCAGACTGTCGTGGATGTCAGGATAACAAAATAGCTACTGGTCGTCGGCAGATATTGAGGATGTTGACGATTTTGTTGTCGCCATCATGTACCCAATCCAGGATATCACGCCCAAGATTCCGCCGGCAATCATCAGAACCGACAGCTGCAGTACGATAGGGCTCCACTCAGAGAGCATCAGCAAATATGCATAAACAAAGAACGATACGATCGACAGGCAGAAGATCAGAATTCCGCCTGACTTTCTCTTCGACATTAGCTAAGACCTCGGATGGAGTAATTTAATCGAATCTAGTATTCGAATTCTATTGCCATTAGAAACGCGTCCTCGCCGTCGCGATAGTACGCCTTGAGCCTCTGCTTTATGACAAACCCGAGTTTCTCATACAGCCTTACTGCGTCGGTGTTGCTGCACCTCACTTCAAGGTACAGCTCGTCGCATCGCTTTTCCTTTATTCCCTTGATGGACTCTTCTATTATCGCGGCGCCCACTCCCTGCTTTCGGTGCTCATCAAGCACTGCAACTGACACCACGTGCCCCTTTTTTACAAATCCCAGTTTTTTGAAATTGGAAAACCCGTACTCTGTTTTGCACATGATGTATCCGACAGTCTTTCCCTTTAGCTCCGCAATCAGAAATGCCTCGGGCAGCTCTGCCAGGAGGCTCTCGTAGAAATAATCGGAATAATGCTCGGGAAGAGTTTTCAGATTTATTTCCATCACAGGGATCAGATCGTGCGGCTCGCACCGTCTAACGATGTAGTCTCCTATCTGTCGGTTGATTATCTGCATTGCTATGACTCCCAATGCCAGAATATTTAATGTTAAAGAAGAAAACCGCACAACCGTATTAATGCAAAACTTGGGCGCGTAACTTTTGCTAGTTCAGAATTACTATTCCCTTGCTCATCAGATCCTTGGTTGGGATAACGGTGCTCTCGTTCTTGTCGTTTGTGACTATCAGGTACAGCAGCTGGGACGCAGTCACCGTGCCGGCGATTTCCCCGATCCTTACCTTCTGGCCAACCTTGAGCAGCGAGCGCTGGTTTGATGCGCCGATTATGGATGCCGGGATTATGTCCTTTAGCGCAAATCCCAAGCCCACTGCGACTGCGGCACCCACCGCAATTGCAATGCTCCACGAGAACGCCGAGACCAAGATCGGGATTATTGACTGGCCTATGCCAAGCTGCGTGAATCCCACTGCAAACACCAGTCCGTACAGGACTGCCTTGATTACAGGAGTTATGAATTTCGGGCTGCCAACATGGTGCTCAAGTATTTCGTGCTCGACCCACCTTGTTACGAAATTGACGACGATTGAGCCTATCACTATAATCAGCACAAACGCAAGGAGGTTTGGAACCCAGAGCCACAGGTTTGTCAGCGCAGAGGTCAGCTGATCAAACTGCATTGCGTTTACTGCCGCAACTATGAAAAACAAATAGACAAACCACCTGATGGTGGCGGAAATCAGCTTTACAGAGTCGAATTTGCCGGATAGGAGTATTTGCGAGTCTTGCTGGCGGGTTTTTTGTAGGATGTTTTTTGTAACCTTTGTGACAACCCTGCCGACTATTTTTCCAGCTGCAAACCCAATTACAAGCAAGATTGTCGCCGCAATTATCTTCGGTATGCTTCCTGCAACGCTTACTGCAAACGCCTTGAGTGCGTCACTTGTTGGGCTGTAAATCCCCCCCAGAGGATCCGATTGCGCAAATGCCGCTTGACTGGATATGATAATCGAGAACGCCAAAGAGAATAACGATATTTGTTTTACAAAGCGCATTCTTTAACGCAAATTTCGGAGCCGATTTAAACTCAGCAGCTAAATTATTGTACACCAGAGTTTTTTATTTAATTGACAAGATCATCTCGGCATTTTGCAATTGTACAAGAAGAAATTTGGAGATAACAATTAATGTGTACAAGAACCACTTGATGTGAATGAGCGAGCCGACACAGGAAGAGGTAATCAGCATTGTCTCTTCCATTTTTGCAGTAAAAGAGGTCACATCTACACTTGAGAAAATGGAGTTTGAGATTTCAGATCCTGACTTTAAGCAAAAATTCGTCTCGCTTGCGCAAAGGCTTGAGAGGATGAACCTGGTTTGCTTCATCAACCAGTCCCAGGGAAGGCTGCTGATTCAGATAAACCGCCTCCCCCCGCAGAAGCAGGGCTTCAAGCTGATTCCAAAGTCATGGCTGCCAAGAATACTTTTTGCAGTAGTGGTCTCGTTTGTTATGATTGACGGGTACTATAGGACCCTTAGCGTAAACAGCATAATCCGCATTGGGGATCCCTTTGATTTTGCAGTCCTGTACACGATTTCGCTCGTAGGAATTTTGGGGGTGCATGAGGCAGGCCACATCATTGCGGCAAAGATTCACAAACTCAGGACAAGCTGGCCGTACTTCATTCCGGGAATACCGGTGTACGGAATACCGACGTTTGGTGCACTCATCCAGTCCCGCAGCCTCACAATCAACAGAGACATTTTGTTTGACATTGCAGTCGCTGGCCCAATAGCAGGACTTGTGATTGCAATACTAGTTTCATTTTACGGCGCATACACGTCACCTGTCCTTGACGAGGCAACAGCTGCCAGCATTTCCGATTTGCATTTTGAAAAACTAAACGACAGCATTCTGATGAAGGTTGCACTCAGCGCATACGGCAAGGGAGGTCCCAACACGGAGGTGATAATGTCGCCAATATTGTTTGCGGCATGGCTTGGGTTTTTGATCACGTTTCTGAATTTGCTTCCAGCATGGCAGCTGGACGGGGGCCACATGGCACGCGCCATCTTTGGCCAGAAGATACACAGAATCGCAACATACGGAAGCGTCGGCGTGCTGTTCTTGCTGAACTACCAGATGATGGCAATGTTCATTTTGATTTTCAGCATTAGAAACATGAGCGCAAGGCCGCTTGACGACATATCGCCGCTTTCAAAAAACAGAAAGATCCTCTATGTCGGGGTGCTGATAATAGCGGTGCTGTGCGCGCCGCTGCCAGACTCAATTTGGCTCAAGTAGTATTCTGGATCCGTCCGGAACGATTGAAACCTTTTGCCTTCCACCCTGAACCTTTAGGACGTGGTCCAGCGTCTCCTTTACGCCGTCAAACGGAATCAGGTTAAGATTCTTTAGGTAGAATTCAGGCAGGACGGACACCAGTCCTATTTGGATCTTCTTTTGGATTTCAGTCAGGTACAAAAGATCCTCCATCCCGTCGACGTACTTTGCAGGCCTTTGAAGCCTGTCGGTGCTCAGTCTTCCCTCAAGGTACTGCCTTATCGCCTCCGAGCCGATTCCTCCCTTGCACTCGCAGAGGAGGAGGGCAAGGCCGTCGTCGCGTATGGCAGAGTGGCAGTTCCAGACAGAGTTTAGAGACCTGCCCAGCGTGTAGTTGCTAGAGTCCTTGCCGGTGCTGATGAGCAGCGTGCGGTGCTTGTCAATTTTTTGCACAAACGTTCCAAGCGTCTTTGATATTCCAAGCGTCTTTGACGGATGCCCGACAGACATGTCGGCGATTCCCTTTTGGGTGGCGACAATCTCTATTGCGGATATCTCAAAGGAATCCGTAAACCCTTTTGCGGTCTGCATGCTTTCCGTTTCCTTTCCGGAGAGCGGCAGGTTTCCCTGTCTTTTCTCATATGCCGAAAGCATCTGGTCCTTGCCAAATCTTCTTAGCAGTTTGGTGGAAACGGTGTCAAATCCAAACAGCCCGTCAAATTCCATTTCTCCCACAAACACCAAGTCGGGGTTTGCGTCATCCATTCCCTCAAAGGCCAGCACCTGACCGTCCGGAGGGAGCGCGGATTTTACCAGGTTCATTATCTGCTTGTCCGCGAAAATCTTGGGCCTCGGAACCGACTTTTGCGTGCACTTTTCAAAGACCAGCCCCAGTGTTTTTTTTACGGAATCAGTGTAATTCAGAACCACCAAGTCGAGCGGCTTTGTGACATCGAGCGAGTCCAGCCTTTCGGACAGTTCAGAGTCCTGCAGGACCTGGCCGTCATGCTCTATTTTTTGCTCGAGGTTTTCGGCCTTTATATCGAGTACGACGTCTGTTGCACCGTAGTTTAACCAGATTTCAGGCACGACTATCCTGAGAAAACAAACCAAAATAAATCCAGTATAGTAAATTTTGGTGTGGAATTTGTAAAAGAGTTTGCAACGTTTTTGCACCAAAAGGGCATAATCCGCTTTGGCGACTTTACGCTGGCAAGCGGCAAGAAAAGCTCGTACTATGTGGATTTGAGACTCGTCCCAAGCTTCCCGCACCAGTTCAGATTAATGATAAAGCACCTGCAGAACACCATATCTGACGAGATAGGTTTGGATAATTTCGACGCAATTGCGTCCGTGCCGACAGGCGGGCTGGTCATCGCGTCTGCGCTGGCCCTTGAGACGGTAAAGCCGCTTGTGTACGTGCGGAGCCAGGCAAAAAGCTACGGAACAGGAAAGCTGGTCGAGGGAGTTCTCACCAAGGGAATGAGAGTGCTGGTTGTGGACGACGTTGCAACTACCGGCGGCTCGGTCGTAAACGGAATCAAGGAGCTCAGAAAGGAGGGCGCCATAATATCGGACGCATATGTCATAGTTAATCGCCTTGAGGGCGCAAAGGACTCGCTTGGGGCAGAAAACGTAAAGATGCACCACCTGCTCGATATTGTCAACATAGCAAGGACTCTGTACGAGTCAAGGGCAATAGACGAGTCAGTTTTGGACAGGGTTCAAAAGCAGGTATCTTCCTAGCTGTCGTATATCATCAGGTTTTTTTCTTCCAGAACATTGTGCAGGTTATGCACGGAGCGGTACACGTCTGCTTCCTTTTTTGCGCCGGTGCACACAAGCTTTCCTGATGCGAACAGCAGTATGACAGTCTTTGGGTCAAGCATCCTGTGGATCAATCCCGGGAACTGCTCCGGCTCGTACATGCTTCGTGGAAGGGTTCTTGCTGCTTGCTCCAGGTGGATCTTTCCGCCCAGATTAATCGATGCCACAATGTTTTGCACGGTTACGATTGGCTCGTTCTTTACTTTGACTCCGCCCTTTCGCAGCTGCTGCACTACGGATCTTACCGCCTTTACTGCCATGTCTTCTGACTTGCCTCCGGTGCAAACCATTTTGCCCGACGAGAAAATAAGAGTCGCAGTCTTTGGGTTCTTTATTCTAAATACAAGCCCCGGGAATTGGTCGGGGTTCCATTCGGTGTCTGGGAATTTTTTTGTGATTTCGTTTAGATCAAGTTTCTGTTCTACTGTGGCAGATGCGACCACGTTTTCAATACTAACAATTGGCTTTGTCTGTGGCATCTTTTGGTTGTTATATATCGCTTTTATATATACTCCAATGTTGCGGCTCCGCACTGAAAAAAGGCAGCTCAGACAAATGCCTTCACATCATTTTTCAGATATAACTCTGATTCTTCATTGCGGCCAACCATGATTGGGCGCTACATCTTAAATTGATTTCACTGGATACAGGCATGATTTTCTGAATCTTTTCAAGTCGCACAAACTGGTCTATTTTAAATCACTACACCCAAGAGAGCCAACGGCCGAAAGTCAGATAATTTGCACCGGTTTGGATAGCTGCCAGCTAGTGAACACGTCGCTCATCAAAAACATTCTTGTCCCGTTTGACAACTCAAAGCACGCCACGCGCGCGTTCGGACACGCGCTTGACCTGGCAAGAAAATACAACTCGTCAATAATTGTCATAACGGTGACGGACGAGAACCAGACGATGCAGTGGCTCAACGACACCCCAAGCCGGCAAAAATCCGTCAACAAGAGCAGGAATTCCGAATTCAAGAGAATCTTCAAGACCCTAGAGTCGCACGCCGCAAAATTTCAGATCCATTTTGAGGCAATGATTCTAGAATCCAACACGATCGCAGAGTCGATAATTTCATTTGCCACAAAAAAGAACATTGACTATATCGTGATGGGGACTCATGGGAACGGGATGGTAAAGGAAATGATGCTGGGTAGAATATCGACAAACATTGCGCTAAATGCGCACTGCCCTGTCGTGCTGGTAAAATAATTCACGTTCCACTACATCGGCGGGGAGAACGGCAGTTTTACTGTGATCGATACCAGCGCTGTTGCGGTGCCGCCTTTTCCGTCAGATATCTGGTACCTAAAGCTGTCAGAGCCCATGTATGCAAAGCTTGGCGTATACGTTATCGTGTTGTTTGGATTTATTGTCGCAGTGCCGTGGCCAGGTGGAATGGTTATAGAACTAACAGTCAGCGCATCCCCGTCAGGGTCTGAGTCGTTTGCAAGGACGTTTATGGTTACGGAAGTGTTTATCGGCGTTTGTGCAGAGTCGTTTGCAGCATTTGGAGGGCTGTTTGGCGGCGGTGCACTGGGTGTGGTAGCAGACGCCATGTTTGACTCTAGACTTGTGCCGACTGAATTTATTGCAAAGACACGATACGCATAATCCGTGCTTGGGGAAAGCCCGGTGTCAGAGTATGAAGTTGATGCCGAATTTGTGTTTGATACCAGAACGGACCATGTGGAACCGTTATCCAGTGATCTTTCGATTTCGTATCCGGTGATTGGCGAGCCGCCGTTGTTTGGCGCATTCCACATTAGGTCGATTTGGAATTGCGACACTGCCGAGGCTGAAAGTCCGGATGGCGCAGCAGGTACTGTCGGGTCAGGCGGAGGCGAAGTTGTGTTTACTGTAAAGACGTCGCCGCCAAACATGCTCTTGGCACCCGATGCAATTACGGCGCCGGTTGAATCGTACACGTTGATTGTCGCATCTAGCGGGAAGTGGTATTGGCCCACATCCAGTACGGCGTCGCCAGACACAACGTCGGATCTTGCAAGCACGTTGCCAGACAAATCTACAAGTGATACGGTTGCGGCATTCGGGGGATTGTTTATCACGCTGATGTTTTCACTCGATGTCGCATAATAGTCGCGGAATGTGCCATAGCGCATTTGGTTGTAGTACGAGTTCATCGTCTGGAAGTAATAGTTGAACGGCGCAGGCATGTTAAGCGAAAGTGTGTTGCTTGAGAAGACCAAGACGTTGTCCATGTATACCCTAAGATAGTTCTGTCCGTTCGTTATCACGGTGCAGTCGCGCGTTAGCGGCTGGTTCAGAGAGTCGTCAAACCAAAGCGTGTCAAACCCGTACGCCTCTACTGCATCGCCGTATCCGTGCACCACAGCCCAGTATGTGCCGCCCGAGCTTGTGATTGCGGCGCAGTCGATATAGTTTATCAGGCCGCTGGTCGTCATTATTTCAAGCTGGCTCTGAAAGTCGTTTTTCGCCACAGCCTGGTTTGTTGCAGATATCACTGTGTGAACCAGCACTGCGTCAGTCGGTGGCGACATTGCATAGTACCCAGAATAGCTTCCGTCGCCATAAATGACCGGGTTCGGACCCGGCTCGCCTATGTGCAGCCCTTCAGAGTCCTTGTAGACATCGTACGCAGTATTTTTTTCGCTTACCGCGGTTCCATAATATGTCCAGTAGTTTTGGTTTGCAAGCAACTGCTGCTTGGTTTTTGTCTCGTTGTTTAGCGGATCAAACGCCACAAGGCCAGATTGGGTCTTGTCAATAGAATACACCTCTGCAAAAATACCCTGCGACCATACTCCTAGCGAGGACACCAATACGGACGCGCATACAAAAAACATAATTCGACTAATGACAGTCTTTTCCATAAATAACTTCATGCAACTACATTCTCCATTCCATTACCTATGTGGATATGTTAACAAAATTCTAGAAGATCAATTCCTAACAAAAAACAACGTACTCCAGAACCACTAAAGCGTAAAGTGTGAAAAGTTTCCGATCAGTCAAAGGCATTGGTAAACGGAATCAGACGGGTTTTGCCCATCCGCGCTCAATCAGCTTTTCCTTGGTTTCCGGCGTGACTGATACCATCTTGCCGCCAGATGCCTTTATTGCGACGACGAGCTTTTTGCTCTCTTGGTTTTTCATCAAGGACAGCCCATACTCGTACTTTTCTATCGGAGTCATAAAGTTAGGAGTCTGTTTTAGTTTGCCGGAAACATCCACGTGTACGGCGTATTTTGGCGCCATTGGAGTCGTGCTGTTTACATCGTCATAGATAAATCGCTCAATCACATATTTGCCGTCTTCTTGCGGCACCCACTCAAATGTGTGCATTTTTTTGTCTTTGGGCTTGACTGTCCCGTTGAATTGGTCAAGGTATGTGACTTTGGACTTGCCGTTGTCATCAGTTTTGCTTATCCTCACTACGAATGAGAACTTTATGTCCTCGTATTTCGCGGAGGAAAATCCGACTGGATTTGATTTGTAATTCTGGTATTCCTCAACAACGGTGGTGTTTTTTTTGCAGTAATTGTCATTTGATACGAACCCGTGTAGGAAGTAGGTTTCTCCAACATGGTATTCGGATGGAAACTCGTAGCCGCGCATCTGCGGATTAAAGTGCAGAATGCTCATGGTATGTCCGGTGCCGCCTCGCTCGTCACATGTAGAGTCGGCACAGTCGCCGTAAGGCGTGTACGGATTGCAGATTGGCTCCCCGTAGGCAGACAGAAAGACTGCCCCAAGAACAAATGTGGCAACCAGCGCAAGAAATGTTTCCACGGATCAGTTTGGTAAAAATTGCTCTTAAGGCGTACTACTCTATTCTCAGTAATAATTTTACAAGACATCCATTATTATCACAGTCCCTTTAATTCATGGACTTGGCCCCAATCAAAATCAACATACCTACAATTATGTAAGTTGTGAGTCCACACAAGTGTGATCAAATCAGTAGATCTTAAGGCGCACTGTCGAATCTCCTAGATGAATGTTCAGCAAAAGAAAATT
>SCVO01000065.1 GCA_004322465.1 Candidatus Nitrosotenuis sp. | reverse complement strand
CTGACCCATGTGGAGCAAAGCCAAACAGAACAAATAGGATCTGCACCTTGTTCAGGTAGGCTGCAAAGCTGAATATCGTGAAAACAGAAGGAGGGTTACGGCCAGCACGCAATTTTTTATAATTTGTAATTAGCGCAAGCCTATCTTTATGTTAGTCTTTAGAGTCTCAGTGGTTCTAGACGGTGACGTGATGTCTGTAAATTTGAGCTGCGCTGAGGCGCCTATCTTGAGCCGCTTCCCGTCTATTTCCTTTGGCATCTTGAGTGATGCTGTAAAGAGGTTTGTATTCTTGCCAGTCTCTCTGAGTGATGCGGTCTTGGAATCAAATGCCTTGTTGTCAAGAGTTACTCTGACTCCGTTTTCTGTACGGAACTCAATCAAGCTCAGAGGTATGTTGTCGACTTTTCTTGAATCCAAGTTAAAGTCTGGATCGTAGATTGTCACTTGAAACTGTTGTCCAATTCTAACGTTCTTCGCAGATGCTGAAAAATTCGTGTTGTGTTTTGCAACTGTGATCGATTTTGATGCGGTTGTCGGATTTCCAGAATAGTCTGAGGCGTCATTGTACTTTATAACAAGCGTATCGCCCTGCTGAAGTGGTCGCCCATTTATCGTACTTGGTATGCTGATGCGGCCAACAAAAACCCCCGAATCATTATTGGTTTCAACTATCTTTGATGGGCCCTGTATTGATATGCCATTTATTGTGAACTCTAACAGCCCCGATGTCGAAACTTCGTCGATTCCGCGATGGCTGGTGTTTAGATCGTCGTCGTTAATGTAAAAACTCACAGTTCCGCCCGGATTGAGAGTGGCGCCTGCTGGAAATGCGATCACAAAGAATATTCCTAAGAGTGGCAGCATTTTTTTCTATCCATTTAGTATGCCTTGAAGCTGTTCTCTTAGATCTTGCTTTTCAACATTACTCATGATGAATTCCAAGTCTGACCTGTTGTCCACATCCCACATTATTCTGCTTATCAGAACAAAGGAAGTGGAAATATTCCGTGATTTGCCAGTTGTTAGATGTATTTTGTAGCTGTCTTCATCATAATGTGTCTCCATTACGTCTACTGGCGTTCTTACCAGTGCATTTGTCCCGTCAAACTTCCTTGATGGCACTACAAGCAACGATGTTTTCATGGTCTGAAATTTTATCAGATTGGTAATGTCTTGTGGTCGTATCAGCGGAATATCCTGCGGGAACACCACTGACGTGTCAAATCTGTTTTCAACAAGATATTTGTCTGCAAGGGAAACTGCGTGGTTTACTCCGCTCTCACTGTCTTCGAAGATTTGAACCGCGTTGAATCTCTTGCCTATCTCAAAGGCGCTTTCGTCTTTTGATACCAAAATGGACTTTGTTATAATCTTGGACTGTGATATTGATTCTAAAACCTGTTCGAGCATTATTTTGCATAATTGCGCAGTTTTCTCTTGTGAAAGTCCAAGTCTTGACTTGGCATTTGAAAACGTCTTGACCGGAATTATTGCTGCTACTTGCAATCTACACGCGTGCGTTCTTTAGAACAAAAGATGCAAGCGCATCTTCGGAGATCTTGTTTGTCATCTTGATACTTGTGTCATACACTTTCATATCGAGATTTTGAATTTTCTTTGTAAGTAATCTGTCCTTAGAGTCAATCACAACGCTGCCGCAAACATCCGAGTACATCTGGGCTATTCCGTAAGGAGACACCTCAATTCCTGCAGCTTGCATGTATTCTGCGGCAGGACCGCTAAACGCCTTGTTTCCAAGAATTGGACTTACTGCAACAACCTTCCTTCTGTTTTTTGCCAGCTCCTTTCGTATTCCCTTGATTTGCAGCATGGGTCCAATGCTGGTCAGGGGATTGCCTGGTGCAATCACTACCATCTCGGAATCGTGAATCGCGTTTACTGCCTCTGGATTTGGTCGCGCCTTTTCAGCTCCAATGTATTGGATGCCCTCGACTTTGTCCTTTCCTTTGTATTTGACCCAGAACTCCTGAAGGTGCATCTCTCCTTTGTTTGTGGTAATCCTAGTTTCTATCGTGTTGTCTGTAACTGGCATTACCTTTGCCTCCACTGCGAATTTTTCACACATCCATTTTGTGATGTCTGCGAGGTTTTTTCCGTTCTTTAACATGTTAGTTCTAATCAAATGTGTGGCTGCGTCTCTGTCGCCAATTCTAAACCAAGTCTCTTCTCCAAAAATTTCCATCTGTCTTAGGAATCCAAAAGTATCTTTCCTGATGCCCCATCCTTTTTCGTAGTCTAGTATGTCTGCAAGACCGTAGATTATGGTGTCAATATCTGGGCAAACATACAATCCGTATAACCAATAATTGTCGCCTACATTGCATATTACGTTTACGTCTCTTGTTTGAGAAATGAGTCCCCTGACGAGTTTTACAGAACCGGTTCCACCAGCTAGTATTGTTATCATAAAATCTGAAAACTCCTTTTTGGTTACAACCTTTGATCAATATTACCTTTTCAATACTGAACCTTTTTTAGTT
>SCVO01000064.1 GCA_004322465.1 Candidatus Nitrosotenuis sp. | reverse complement strand
ATATCGAGTGATTTTCTAACTGTAGTCAACGTTTGGCTTTTTCTTCCGTCTGGATTTAAAGCTTTTGTCATTTCCCAAAGCACTTTATTGAAGAAATGGATTTTCTTATCCATGCGAGTCGGGATTGTACTTTTTGCGTTTTTGTTGTTTGGAATGATGCCCGAAATACAGGAGGCAAGTGCGCATGCCATGTTTAACTCTGCAGAGTCCACCATAGGGAACAACAGAGTCCAGATCGCAACAGTTCCAGAGATTCCCGTAATAAACGAAAAATGCACGATCAGGATACACGTGACGGATCTGGATCTTAAGGACGTTCAGAGGTTTACCATGGGCATGAGGATATTTTATAACGACGAGCAGATAGACGGCATTGCGCCACAATCACATGATACAGGATACTGGGACTTTGATTATGTCTTTAAGAGGCAGGGAAACCACATTTTCCGAGTCGATCTTTATGATTCCGATGGCAAAGTAGTAACGCACACATTCAACATGAGCACGCAGAGTCCGTTTGCTTTCATTTTCACCTATGTCATAATGTGCGGCGCAGTAGGGCTTGCCATCATAGTCGGGTACATCTACCTCCCGAAAAGACTCAAAAAATTACGAGCTAGGCTTTAGCCTGAATCGCTGCCTTACCCATCCTGAATGCAAATAACACGGTAAGCAAAGTCATTGCAAATAACAGTATTCCAATTCCCAGATGGATTGCGACAAGCGTGGCATGAAGTTTCAGATCAATTACCAGTGCACCAAGTGTGACTTGGGTTACGACGAAGACTGCGGCAAGCGTTCCTGTGACTTTGATTTTTCTATCGGATTGTTTGTTGAGCCACACACCAACCGCTGTAGATACTATCAGCACGCCAGTTGTTGCAGCAACAAACCTATGCGTCCATTCTATGAGATATTCCTGATCCGGCATGATTCCATTTGGACACAGGGGCCATTTAGGACACGACAGCCCAAGTCCTGCTGCAGATACATATCCCCCGATAAACATCAAAGAGTACAAAACTACTAGCGACGCTAGTGCAAGATATTTTAAAAACAACTTAAGGCTCTACTATGAAATTGCCGCTCATGCCAAGTGCGGCATGTCCTGGAACAGTGCAGATGTAGTGGTACGAACCTGGTGCGCCTGCAGTAAACGTAACCTTTCCGCTTTCTCCAGGCTTCAGTGGGTTGTTTGCCGACTTGATGGCAGAGTTAAACAGAACAGTGGTTGGATCATCTGCATCAGACGCCACAGCAAATGCGTGGAATGATTTTCCTGCGTTTGTTGCTGTGAATGTAACAGAGTCGCCCGATTTTACTGTAAAGTCTGGGTTGTGACCGTCTTCTCCCGGAAGTGCATTAAATGCTAGGGTCTTGAAATCTGGTGACTCGATGAATTTGACGTCAAAGTCATGGCTAACGCCGGTTGCCGGTGCTGGGCCACTTGGAGCCTGAGCAGGACCTACAATGATTGTTCCCTGCATTCCAAGCTCTCTATGTCCTGGGACGGTGCAAATGTAATAGTATGTTCCTTCTTTGGTTGGAACAAACGCAGCTTGGCCGGATTCGCCTGGCTTTAGCGGGTTGTTTGCAGTGTGTACTTCGGTGCCAGGAATTACTCCCTCAAAGCCCTCAGCTGCATCTGTGACACCAAATGCGTGGAACGACTTTCCTTTGTTAGCAACAATGAACTCAACTCTATCACCGACGTTTGCGTGAACCTCTGGGTTGTGACCGTCTTCTCCCGGAAGTGCATTAAATGCTAGGGTCTTGAAATCTGGTGACTCGATGAAGTTAATTTCAACATCGAAATGCTTTCCTGTTGCCGCCATGCCGCCAGATGCAGTTGGCGTTTCTGCCTTGTGCATTTGGTTTCCTGGTGGTAGTGATATCCAATAATCCCAAAAGCTAAAGAAGATTGCGCCGCCTGCAATGCAAATGCCAAGCATTATCACTAGCATCTTTGTGGTCCTTGCCGATGTTGTCCTGTAGATTGGTTCGTTGTGTTGTTCCATGTTTAATCACTCAATGATGTGGGTTTTTGGCCTGATATGGGAAATAATACTTGCCCCCAAGTCCCCATGGATCGTCCATGTTGGCCTCCTTTCCTTTGCCTGCACTGTAAATCATGTTTATTAGCCAAATTACCATGCTTACGCCAATTATCATTGCTCCGACAGATGCAATCTGGTTCATAACGATATACTCCGGATATGGTTGGTAATCATAAACTCGTCTTGGCATTCCGTATAGTCCAAGGACGTGCTGTGTAAAGAACACCATGACGGTTCCCGCAAACGACATGATGAAGTGGATTTTACCCCAAGTCTCATTGTACATTCTTCCTGTGATGTATGGGAACATGTAGTACAGGAATCCAATTGAGCCAAAGGCTATTGTTCCCATCACAAAGAGATGGAAGTGTCCTACCACCCAGTAAGAGTCATGTGTGATAAAGTCAAACGGCATGGCAGCATTTGCTACACCGCCAGCTCCGGCAGAGAAGAACAATGCGATTCCGCCTACTGCCCACATCATTGGTGTTGCAAACTTGATTCGTCCGCCCCACATGGTAGCTATAAAGTTAAACACGTGCATTCCGGATGCAGGTACTGCTGCAAGCGTTCCAATCATGAACACTGTCTTTTCTGTAAATGACATGCCAGTTGCGTACATGTGGTGCGCCCACGATGAGAAACTGACTATGCTAAGCATTACAAATGCAAAGATTCCAGAAGACTGACTAAAGATCGGCTTTCTTGAGAATCTAGGAATTATTTCGTACATCATGCCGATTGCAGGGATTACCAACACGTACACTTCAGGGTGGAATGTGAACCAGAACAAGTGCTGGTAAGCGATTGGGTCTCCCCCTTTTGCCGGGTCAAAGAATCCGGATACTCCAAGCCTGTCGGTCAGCAACATTACAAGCGCGGCTGCAAATGTCGGAACTGCAACTATGATAATCAGGGATGCTGACAAAAATGACCATGCTAAAAGCGGGACTTTGCTTAATGGCAAATCAGGATGCTTGCATTTTAGAATAGTAACTATGAAATTAATTGCTCCAAGGACTGACGATACTCCGAGTATCTTTTGCGCAAAAATCCACATGTCTGCCGCAGGACCAGGTGCTCTGATTGCAGAGTATGGCGGTGTTGCGTACCATGTAAAGTCTGCAAAGCCAAGCCAGATTAGTGCGCCTGCCGGAGGAATCATCCAGAACGCGACTGCGTTTAGTTTTGGATATGCCATGTCTTTGTATCTGACCATGATTGGGACAAAATAGTTGCCAACACCAGATGCAAACGGTAACAAGAACAGAAATATCATTGCGGTACCGTGAACGGTAAACATTCTGTTAAATGTCATCGAGTCTGAAATTATCTGGGTGCCAGGCAAGAACAGTTCCGCTCTGATTCCAAGTGCGAGCGCTCCGCCCATGAAGAAGAACGCTATCGATGTTATTGTGTATAGTAAACCGACATCAGTGTGATGTGTAGAGAACATTATTTGCCAAATTGGGCGTGGCTTTTGTAGCTCTAGGACCATCTTAGAGAGTCACTCCACGTTCTTTTATTAAGTTATTAGTTTTGATCAATTTCATTCCTCCACTATCAGCGTTCCCCTCATGTTGTAATGGAGCAAACCGCAGTATTCCCTGCACTGAATTGGGAATTCTCCCGCCTTGTCTGGCGCAAACCAGACTTCGTTTACTCTACCTGCCACTGCGTCCTGCAGTACGACATAGTCATGTATGTTAAATGCGTGGTTAACATCTTTGGTGGTTATTTCAAACTTGTAAGCGTGACCCTTCTTTACGTGTAATTCGCCGACTTCCTTTGTTCCGTCTGCGTGCTCAAATGTCCAAAACCACTGCTGTCCTATGACCTTGATTACTTCAGCTTCTGCAGGCACGTGTTCTACTAGTCTTTCAACGTTCCAAGCTTCCGCACCGACATAAGCCAATAACACGATTATAACGCCAACGTAAATCCATTCAGGCCAGTTAGAGTGTCCGCTCATCTACCAATCAGTCCCCTCGTACTTGGTCGGCTTGGCGTTTGGGTTTGATTCCCTGAATCTCCATACCAGCCAAATAAGCGTGCCAGACACCACTGCACCAACGGTAAATGCTATAGTCATCATTTTGAAAAACAGGTTCCAGATCTCAATTTTACGGTTCACATATTCGTGAGCGTCTGTTCCGGCAGCAAATACCAACTGAACTGTTGGCAATACTACCAAAATAGTCAAAACTAACATTAACGCAATTGTTTTGTCCATGACCAGTTACAGCCCGTGACCTTAGAATTCTATTTAAGGGTTTTGTAGATTCTTAGAAAGGTCCCTGATCGTATCTTTCAGAATTCATTGCGTTAATTGCAGACAGTGAAAACTTGCCCTGCTCTTGGCGGATTACGGTAAGCGACGCATTTGCGATGATTAGTTCAAAAAGTGATCTCGGGGTGAGGTTCAAAATATTTGAGATCATTGCCTTGATCGGATCCATGTGTGTTACAAACAGCACGTTTTGCTCCTGGTGTTTTTTAGATGCAAAGTCTACTATGTCCAATACCCTTTTTCTCACCTCTGCAAATGTTTCGACGCCGTTTTCCTCAATTGTCGGGTGGCCCTCATAAAATTTCAGGAACACGTTTCCGTGTTTTTCAAATAATTCGTCATACGGCATTCCGGAAAATTTGCCCATCTCTAATTCATACAGCCGCTCATCAACGGTGGTTCCAAGTCCAAGGTGGCTGCCTACAATTTCTGCCGTATTTTTTGCCCTCTCAATTGGGCTTGCATAGATGTGGGAAATGTTGAACGGTTTTAGAAATTTACCAATATCATTTGCTTGCATTACTCCCTTTTCGGTCAGCGGAATTCCGGATGCCCTTCCTGCCAAGACTCGTTCGGTGTTGTTTCTTGCCTGACCGTGACGCAAGAATATGATCAATCCCAATTTTTTAAATTTCAAAAAAAGATAATAATAACATTACCTGCCTGCGAATATGAAGATAGGTATAATCGGGGGCACCGGCGGCATGGGAAAGGGCTTTGCACTGAGATGGTGCCTAAGGCATGATGTTTTGATCGGATCGCGTGATTCTCAGAGAGCGTCGGACGCTGCATCCGAATATGTCACAGCTGCAAAAGAGGCCTACGGTGGAATAAGCGGGACGATATCTGGAAAAGACAATGTCTCAGTTGCGCAGCAAAGCGACGTTTTGATTTTGGCAATACCGTATGAGAACATTGATTCCATTTGCTCAGAACTACTTGGAAAAATTAAAGACGGATGCACAGTTATTTCGCCAATCGTTCCAATGGTAAAAACAGAAACCGGCTTTGAGTTCATTCCAATCAAGGAGGGAAAGCCGTTTGCACACCAACTGGTCCAGAAACACATGAAGAACAAATCGAGACTTGTTTCTGCATTTCATGTCATATCAGAAAAGAAGCTTGTTGATCCCAAGCTTCCATTAGATTACGATATTTTTGTTTGCGGCGACGACAAGGAATCACTCGATGTGGTCAATGGCCTCATTTTAGAAATCAAGGGCTTGAGGGCAATCTTTCTTGGCTCAGGTGCACTTGCGTATTTGGCAGAAATGTCAACTCCTCTGCTATTGAATGCAATGATAAAAAACAAGATGAAAAACCCAGGAATCAAAATCCTATAGATTCATGAGTCATTACTATCCGCGTCGCGGCAGAAACTGGTACTCTGCCATGGGAGTGCTCTTTATCTCAGTTGCTGGAATCGTAGTAGTGCGGGATATTTTGATTTGGAGTCCTGACTTTGTTTTGGATTTTCTGTTGAATTCGGAAATAACAAACGCAAAGATTTCGCTTGGAATGTTTGTATTTGGCGGAATACTCTTGGGAATAGGGTTTAGGAAAAAAATTGTTTAAGAAAGCCAAGTTCCTAAAAGGGCAAAAAATTCTTCGCCTAGCCACGATAGATAAGGCAGGACGCCCACACTTGGTTCCGGTGTGGTACAGTTACAGTGGAGCAAAATTTCACATTGGGACAAACACCAAGACAAAGAAGGCAAAAAACATTCAAAAAAACAACAAAGTGTGCTTTTGCGTGGACGACGGAGTTTGGTCGCCAATACGCGGAGTGATGGGAAACGGAAAAGCCAGACTGATTTTGCAAGAAAGTACGGTCAAAAAAATTGCAAAGAAAATTCTTCTTCGCTACTTTAAGAATCTTAATGGCAAGTCTGCAAAGGAATTGCTGGACAACACGGATTGCATCATAGAAATAACTCCAAGCAAAATTACTACTTGGGAGTACTGACGAATTTCTCTATTTCGTTTAATGCGAAATCCAGCGTGCCAAGATCAGGCAGAAACACCAGCCTAAAGTGGCCGCTTCCGTATTTTGTTCCAAAGCCAGAGCCGTGCACAGTCAGCACTCCGGTTTTTTTGAGCAGATCCATTACGAACTCCTGATCGGACTGGTACTGGTTGTTTTCAATTTTTGGAAAAGCGTAAAATGCTCCCTTTGGATTCGGGCAGGAAAGTCCTGGAATGGAATTGAGTCGCTTTACTACAAAGTCTCTTCGCTTTTTTAGCTCGGACACAAACTCAGAGACATACCCCTGTGGACCCCTGAGTGACTCCAATGCGGCATACTGGACTGGCAGGTTGGTCGATATTCTGACGCGTGCTAATTTTGGAAGATGCTCCCTGAGTGATTCTAATTTTTTAGACGGGTTAAATCCGATGTAGCCAATTCGCCATCCAGACATCAGGTGAACCTTGGAGAACCCGTTTAGCAGTATGATTGGCGAGTCCTTGGCAACCCTTCCTATTCCGGTGAATTTTTCATCAAATACGATTTGGTCGTATATCTCATCGCATATGATGTAGAGGTCGTGCTCGTTTGCCAGATCAACTAGATTCTTTAGGGATTTTTCGCTAAATACGACACCTGTAGGATTGTTTGGCGAAATAAGACATATGGCAACTGTTTTTGATGTGATTTTTGATTTAATGTCATCCATATCGGGAGTCGAATTGTTAAGGTCAACTGCAAACTCTACTGGGACGCCTCCGTGTAACCTGACGTACGATGCGTATGGTGGATAATACGGCCCTGGAAGCAAGACCTCATCCCCTTCTTCTACTATAGAGGACATGACCATGTCCAGTGCCTCAGACACTCCGTTTGTAACAAGGATGTCGTCTATGCCCACCCCAAGGCCTTTCGCATTTTCTTTTTTTGCTATTGCCTCTCGGAGCTCAGGCAGTCCCTCAGATGCGGCATAATAGTTGTTGCCACTTTTGATTGCCTTTATCATTGCCTCCTTTACGTTTTCTGGAGGTTGAAATCCGAACTGTACAGGGTCACCTATGTTCAGGTATGTGATCTTTTTTCCTTGCTTTTCCACCAGACGTGCAGCAGACACGATATCTCTAATCGCATACTCCACGCCAGCTACTTTTTTTGAGACCTTCAAATATCTAGACAGATATTTAGCCCCGTTAAAGTCTTACCCCTTTGGACTCGTAGCACAGTCTGGACAGTGCGGGCGGCTTCGGACCGCCAGG
>SCVO01000063.1 GCA_004322465.1 Candidatus Nitrosotenuis sp. | reverse complement strand
GCAATCACGGATGGCTCTTCAATTACCATTGGGATCAGGTATTCTTTTTTGTTTATCGTAAAATTAGTCGCAATTCCAAGCGGGAATGAAAATGTTCCTATCGCGTTTTCAACCATTTTGTCTGCCTGTTCAAACGAAATTCCCCCAGAACTCTCAAGGGTTTGTATTTCTTGTTCGGTCAGCTTTGCAAACTTGGCTACAATGTCGATTCTTTCTTTTCTATCCTTTTCAAAAAATCGTGAAACATCAAAACTTGCCAATTTACTTCAATATTCTCATTAGCTTGTCATCTAATTTGTCGGGAAACGCCTTGCCGTCAGTGTTTGATGTGATAATGTAAAGATAGCCGTCAGGTCCAAGTCCAACGTCTCGGATTCTTCCAGTTCCACCCAATATGCTTTTTTGCGACAATACCTTGTTGTCAGATATGTCCAGTTTGTATAAGTTTGATCCGCGCAATGTTGCCATAATCAAGCTGTCATTATATTCAAGTTTGTCTCCACTATAAAACACGATTCCCCCCGGCTCTATGCTTGGATCATAACACTTTACAGAGTCAACATAGTTTTCTTTTCCAGAACATTCCTGCTCCGGCCATCCATAGTTTTGTCCCGGTTTGACAAGATTGATTTCATCGTTTTTTGTCGGACCGGTCTCGGTGATGTAGAGATTGTCTTGCTTATCCCATGCCATTCCCTGCGGGTCTCTATGCCCCAAGGAAAATACAGGTGAGTTAGGAAATGGGTTATCACTAGGTATTGTCCCATCATCGTTTAGTCGAAGAATTTTTCCTGCGAGCGATGACATATCTTGGGAATCATGGGAATTTTCAGATGGCAGGCCAGTAGCAATGTATAACTTTCCATCAGGTCCGAATTTTATCACGCCTCCATTATAGAATTGAGAGCCCGGAATTTTGTCAATTACGGTTGTTGCATCCTTGAGTTTGTTTTCGGATTCCGTGATACGAAGAACCTTGTTGAAAAGAGTATTGTTTTCAGAGTATGTATAGTATACATAAAGAAAATGATTGTTTTCAAAGTCAGGATGTGTTGTTATGCCAAGCAGCCCTCCCCCGTAAACGTTTGCTGCTCTCAAAACCGTTAGAGGCTCATCAAGAAGAGTGTTTGACTGAACAACTCTGATCGCGCCCTCCTTTTCTGTTACAAAGATCCTGTCTTTGGAAAATGCGATGGCCCAGGGCTGTTTTAGATTTGTTGCAAGAATTTGAACGGATTCGTTCTTTGATTCTTGGTTTGGTTGCGGCAATGGTGGGGCATGAGAAGGTGATGAAAGAATAATCACAGATACTGCAAGTGCGGCAATAATTCCAACTATCCGGATTTTTTTATTCACATCAAAACTGACTTTGGAATCCTAATAATTATTTGCAAAAATCAGAGTGTATATATCCCCTGAGACCCAATTTTGAATCAGCGGGGTGGGGAAGTCAGTCTTCATAGGACTAAGTCATCCCGGCGGGCTCATAATCATAACCGATGTGACACCCGCAGATCAGTAGTTCAAATCTACTCCCCGCTAGTAATTCTTTAGTTTTGATTAGT
>SCVO01000062.1 GCA_004322465.1 Candidatus Nitrosotenuis sp. | reverse complement strand
GTCGGTTTGGCGTATGAATATATAACCGTATTAGGGAATTTTTTTCACTTGTCAGATCCTGAAGAAGCCGAAGTAGAGATTACCGAAGAGGTTGAAGAGGAGCCAGAGTTTGCAAGGCCTATCGGTACTGAAGAAATTGCCGAAGACACCTCAATGGAAGACGCAGTAGCGGCATACAAAAAAATCTTTGAAACCAAAGAACTCACAGACGACGAGAGGGTCGAACTAGACAAAAAAGTAAAGGAGATGGAACAGCGAGAAATAGTTGATACAGATCCAGTTCATGATGCGATAGAAATTCCACTTGCTGGAAAAGGCAAAATAGCAATTGGTCCACCTACACTGACCAGATTTGAAAAGGCAAGAATCCTAGGCGCGCGAGCACTACAATTATCCCTTGGCGCACCACCATTCATAACAATACCAGCAACTGCCAGAACATCATTAGACATAGCATTAAAAGAGCTCGAAGACCGAGTCATTCCAATTGTTATTAGAAGAAAATTGCCAAACGGCGATTACCAAAATATTCCAATTGACTTTTTCAACTAATGGACGAATCGTCGACAAAACTTAAAAGAACTACGCCTTTTGAAAAAACGTAAATGATCAGCATGGGTGAAACAGAACCGCACATAGAGACCGCAAAGCAAGCTGATCAGCCATATGTGTTTTATGTAAGAAATGAGCCGATAATGCAAGCGGCATTTGACGTATTTATGATGATAAACAAACATGGAAGGGGATTGCTAAAGGCAAAGGGAAACACAATTCCAAGCGCCGTTGCAATTGCAAACATTATAGTGGAGAAAATGCTCCACAACGCAGTAACAATAGAACACATAACTCTAGATAGTGAAAACACCGACGCGTTCGGGAAAAGAATGCTATCGACTATAGAAATTTCAATTATTAAAAACTAGTAAACGCTTCCAGGACCCTTTAGCAGCATGTTTTCGCATTCTTTGCATATTGCTTCGTCAATGTTTGATTCCAAATTGTGGTGAATCTCGCAAATCAGAAGGCTCGACTTTATGTAATTGCAAAGGCTGATGAATTTTGCAAGACTTGACGGAGTGTACGCCATATCAGACGAAAGAACATCGCTGAGCTCATTTATCAGCTGAGATACCTGCTTGTCTTCCATTAGCTTTTGTATTAGTTTTGGATCCCCTCTGGTTCCACGGATGTAGTTGCTTATTGCAGCCTGTGTCACACCGAGCATTTTTGATATTTCGTCCTCTCTAATTTGATGTTCGTCTGCAAGCTTTTTTGCCAAAATTGCACGCAATGCAGGAATTAGCGTTTTCGATTCAATTTCGGCAGGCAGTAACAACGATGGAAAATCCGCCTATAATCTATTTAAAGTTAACAACGCACAAAATCAAGTCACATCAGACAAACTAATTTTATGCAAAGAATAGCTGAAGCTAAGTTCATTACTCAAAACTTAATTTGTTTGTCGTGCAAAAAAAATTATGGAGTCGATTTTTAGTCAAACTTATCAGGTGATTGAAAAAGCAGTTTTGGGGTGCGATGCAGACTGCTTGTCGCTATCTGGCGGACTGGACAGCACCATTTTGGCATATTTTTTAAAAGACAAAAAAATCAACACGGTCTCAATAATATCTAAAGACTTTATTGCAAACGATTTGACATATTGCCAGCTTGCGGCAAACCGATTTGATCTTCCACTTAACATCAAGTTTTGCGAAATGGGTGAAATCTATTCTGGAATAGAAGAGACCATAAAAATTCTGAAAAACTTTAACGACATCGAAATACGAAACAACGTAGTAATGTATCTGGCATTATCCGCCGCAAAGGATCTCGGATTTAGCAAGATGATGACTGGCGATGGAGCAGACGAGATATTTGCAGGATATAACTTCCTCCTGAACAAAAGCGCTGAGGACCTAGAGTCGGATCTAAAAAGAATCAGCAGGATCATGCACTTTCCATCACAAAAGATAGGAAAATCGCTTGGAGTTAGCGTAGAGTCCCCCTTTTGCAGCAGCGAGGTGCAGGAATTTGCAAAAACAATACCTGTCGACCTCAAAGTACGCGAAGAGGGAGGCAGAAAGTTTGGCAAGTGGATTCTAAGAAAGGTATTCGAAGACAAAATTCCAAAGTCAATTGCCTGGAGGCAAAAGTCGCCAATGCAGGATGGCGCAGGAACACAGGGACTCACGGAATTCTTTGACGGCACCATACCTGATGCCGTTTTTACTGACAAGGCAAAAAAAATCAAAGAAAGAGACGGCGTAACAATTAGGACCAAGGAATCGCTCCAGTACTATGAAATTTATCACAAACACCACGCCGTGCAAGAGACCGATGAATCTGGCGCCAAATGCCCAGACTGCAGGCATATCATTGAAGAAGATTCAAAATTTTGCAGAATGTGCGGCAGGTTTCCACTCTAGGTGTTTTTCTTCCATTTTTTTGGCTTCTTTTTGAAGATGCGCCTGCACCCGTTACAGCAGAAAAAGTATTTCTTGTCCTCGTATTCGTACACGACAGCTAGGCTTTCGTCCATTTCGATTCCGCAGACAGGATCCACTGGCATAACTAAGCCCAACAATTTTTCTATTTATAGATAATGTAACGTAACGATATCAGTAAGATGCTTTAATGATTATGGATTTTAGATCATCGACAGTTTTTGCAAGCATGATTTGCGGCCGCAGTTTTGTCGCATGCATTAGTCCCTTGGTAAAACTCATGGCTTGTTGCCGAATATTTGAGAATTTGATGTTGTAGTTTATTGCAAAATCAACATATTTCAAAAACATTTCAATTCGGCGTTTTGAAGAATATTCCGGATAGGTGCCAGTTCTGAGATAATCGTTTATCTGCTTAAACAAAAACGGGTTTCCCATTGCCCCCCTACCAATCATCACATAATCACATCCAGTCTCGTCAATCATCGCCTTTGCAAGCTCTGGACTTGTAACGTCACCGTTGCCGACTATTGGAATATCAACCATTTCCTTTAGATCCTTGATTAGAGTCCAGTCGGATGTTCCAGAGTAGCCCTGACTCACGGTTCGAGCATGGAGTGTTATCATTTTGATTCCCTCCCTTTGAGCTACCTTGGCAATGTTCTTGAACAGGAGATGGTCGTTTACACCGGCGCGCATCTTGAGCGTCACCGGTTTTTTTACAGACGAAACAAGCGTCCTGAAAATCTTTTGTGTTAATTCTATGTTCTGGAGCAATGCACCTCCTGCCATTTGCTGCGTTATGTGCGGCGCAGGACAGCCCATGTTGTAATCTATTACGTCAAAGTACGGCTCTACAATTTTTGCCGCCTTTTCCAATGACGCAAGATCGGATCCAAAGAGTTGCACGGACAGTGGTCGCTCTTTTTCCGAAAACTCGATGAACTCGCTTATCTTTTTGTTTTCCTCTTGGAGTTGCCTCTCCTGCGCAATGATAGCATGAATGCTGGTTAGCTCAGTTATGACAAGCCCTGCACCCATTTCCTTGCACAGCAGCCTCAGCGCAGGATCGCTTACGCCTGCCATAGGAGCCAAAAACATTCGGCTTGAGAACTTGGGCAGATCACTCATACGCTGTGAAAATTTTTGATATTATATAAAATAGATTAGGTTATCCGTTCAGCTCAAACATACTATAAAAGATAGTTAGACCGGGCGCAGAAAAAGTATTGTACTACACAAGACACCGCGGCATGGCGTTTTGGCATCATGCTGCACTTGCCACATTTGCGCTAATCACAATATCGCTAACATGGACAATTATGAGTGCGGGATTTTCATCAAGCGAGGCGGTAAAAGACGTCCTGGAAAAATCAGTAACAAAATCATCTATCGCGCTAAAGGTCATCGGGAAAATGGTGGGGACTGCCAAGATTGCGGAAAACAAAGTTACAACCACTGCAACCCCGCTCATGGTAACATCTGAGACTGCAGTCAATTTAGATCCTGCGTCGCTCAAAATTACATACAAAGTAGTCGAAGACGAGAGTCACGTCATAACATACGACAACATCTACGAGGGCGCGTTGGTCGGAAAATCCTACAACTCTGCAAGCGAGGCAATAGCGGCAGCAAAAGAAAAGGGGCTCATCAAGGTAAACCCGCTGACAGATACAGAAAAGCCAGATACGACATCTGCCTTCTTTTATTGGGTGATCAATCAGGACTCCGACGAAGCACTCCAGAATAATGAAATTGCAAACCTAGTCATCATTTATTCAGACAAGGACAGGCCGACAACTGGAGAATACATGAAGATAGAGGTGTATGACAGGCAGGGAGTAATTTTACAGTTGGAAAGGACAATACCGAACATCTCAAGCTCAATTCTTGATCTGGGCGGAAAAGTTAAGGAAAAGACTTAGGATGTCAGTTTTTTCAGCACAGAGTCAAACTCGTCTTGTGTTAGCGGCGGAATTTTCATAATTTCCAAATTTTCCTCAACATGTGCAGATGTTTTCTGCCCTACTAGCGGTGCAAGGACGCCTGGAGTCGAGCGGATAAACTGGAGGCATTTGAGTGACGGCTTGAGGTTGATGAAATCCGGCACCACACCAGGCCCAAGTAACTTTCCTTGCATCAGCGGAACGCTGGTAAAAACGCCAATCCCACTGCTTTTTGACGCTGCAAGAATTGAGGTGTCAGTGCCATTTGCATGCTGGTTTTTTATCATCAACGCCTGATCAAGATACAGGTTGTATGGAAGCTGGATGAATCTGAATCCGTGATTTTCCCCGCCTATTTCTTTGGCAATCTGCAAAACGTCGTAAATTGAAAGATATTGCGGATTGTCCTTTGCAACCCTAAAGCACTCCCATGTTGCCATTCCGTAATATCGGATTTTTCCCTCTTTTCGTTTTTTCTCGTATAATGATACCACATCTCTTAGATTTTTCATAAATTGCTCTTTTGAAATGTCCTGGATTTGTCCTTCCATTGCGTTGTGCAGATAAATCAGATCAATGCATTCCAGCCCAAGATTCTTGAGGCTTCGATTAAGCTGGTCCTCAAGGTACGGTATGGTCATACAGTGATACCCAGAAGAGATGTCGTTGGGCTTTACTATCCCGGGCTTTGCGTATTCTCTTTGCACGTATTCCCAAAAGTCTTCTTTGATGTCGCCGTCGTTTGTCACATAGCCGTTCTTTGTGCTGACAAATATTGAATTGCGCGCAATTTTCCCATCCCGAATAAGATCCGATATCGCAATTCCCACTGCGCGCTCTGCCTTTTGCGCCCGATAGTTTATGGCAGTATCAATCACGTTGATTCCTGCTAGGATCGATTTTTTGACTGCGTCAATCACCAGAAGATCCGTTTGGGAATCTGGATTGCCAAGGTATGTTCCTATTCCAACGTTTGAGAGAGTAAGGTCTTGCACAATTCTATAATTGTCAGAAACTTGGCCGTATTGCGCTGCAAATTTTTTCGTTCCATCAGGAGTTGCGAATCCAGAAATCATGTGGTAAATCTATACTTGTACGATTTAATTGTTGTTTGCTAGCATGCCAACCAGAAATCCGAGGACAAAAAGCGAGCCGGTGATTCTACTAAACAGCAAGACTGACTTCATCACAAAGACGAACCTGTCCGCATCATCAAAGTTCTTTCGCAAGCCAAATCCAGACTTGATCATAAGGGGAATCGTCGCAAGTGCCATCAGACAAAAAGTAGGAAACAGTTGCAATGCAACTCCGATAACAATTATTCCATAGCTGACAAGCGGGAATGCCCAAAAAACATCCGACGCCCTTTTTTTGCCAATCATTATGACAAGCGTTTTTCTCCCTTTTTGTTTGTCCGCATCAAAGTCAGGAAACGACGTGATGAACAGCACAAGTGATGACAGTGTGCCAACAATTATTCCTCCCATTACACTTGATTGCGTTACTTGCTGCGTTTGTATGAAATACGTGCCAAGGACAATCATCGTTCCTTTTATCCCGACAAATATTTCTCCAAGGCCAGAATCAACTATTTTTGTAGAATAAAAGTAGATGGACAGAATCGCAAAGCCAAGAATCACCGCAATTATCCAGCCGTAAATCACAATAAAGTACAGACCTGCAAGCGAGCCGAGAATCAAGAATGCAACTCCTGCCCAGTACACGTGAGACGGCTTGAGCAGTCCTTCCGGCAGCACTCCTGTCCCCCCGCTGAATTTGGTCCGTTTTGTCATGGTGTCTATTCCACGTTTGTAGTCCCAGTAGTCGTTTAGCAGATCAACACTTGCATGCAGTGAAATCACACCGGCCATGGTGATTACAGAATGAATCACGTCCAGCCTTCCAGTACTCCAGTATGACATGGAAAGCCCCAGGGACACTGCGATTACAGACGCCAAGAGAAACTTGATCCGAATCACTCTAAGCCAGACAGACATTCCCATATCGAATTATTTTATGCAGACCTATACTAAAGATTCGTCGCTGACACTAACGGGCTTGCGTCCCATGAATCCGACATCTTTTTCATGCCAGAATTTTATTTCCTTTTCGCCTTCTTTCCAGCAGAGCCAGACCTCCTCATCAAATCTTTTCGACGGAAAGTCGAGCAGTCCTTCCTCAACGCTCTTTAGGACAACTCCTGTGTTTTCCAAGTCCTCGATGGAGTTGTAGAATTTTGTGACTGCAGAATTAAGGCGCTGTTTTAGCACCACATAGTCTGCAAAGTTAAACGATGCGGACATTTGCGCGTTTAGCTCAGCCTCCAGCTTTAGCACCTCCTGCTTTTGCTTTTGAAGACCTTTGAATTTTTCAATTACTTGCGGAAGTGCGGCATTTGCGGTGGCTATAGTGAAATATGAAAACATGTTTTGATTGAAATAATTCGGCATTAAAAGCATTATTGTCATTACACATGCAAATTTTATTACCAGTCGCATTTAATGAGAAACATGAGTGAAGAAGAACTGATTGAACAATTAATCACCCAGACGCTTGACGGGGCACTGCAAACAATTCCGATTTACATGACGGAAATAGAGCAAAACAAAACGGAGCTGCAGGTTGAGAACACAAAGGAATTTGCCTACGGAGTGATAATGGGAATGGCGCTCGGAATGGCAGGCGCTGCAATTGCGGCCATAAGAAACGGCATGCCCTCAGAAGAAGATCAAGTCAAAGTTCGCGACATGGTTTATTCCAAGATTCCGCAAATACGAGAAAGGATTTTCAGTTGAAGTTTACAGAAAATGAAAAAAAATTCCTAGCGTCAATTGAGGAGGCAAGGTTTGCCACGTCAAACAAGTCAATCCCGCACGTAAAACCAGTCTCGTTTATTTTCCAAGACGATTCATTTTACATTGCAACGGACTACGCCACCGTAACATACAAGAACATCAAAAAGAATCCCCGCGCCGCAATTTCAGTTGACATCTACAAGCCCGGAGGGCACAAGGCAGTGCTTGCACAGGGCGACGTCAAAATAATCGAGGATGGACCGGAATTTAAAAAAATATACGCCAAGTTTTTTGAAAAATTCGCATGGGTCAGAAAGGATCCATGGGGAGAAAAAGAGGCGCCATTTCTCAGACTTGTCCCAAAGCACAAGACATCATGGGGAACATAAGATTTTTCAAACGGTGCGTTTTGGAGTGATTCATGGCAGACAAGATAAAGTGCTCGCACATACTGGTTGAAAAGCAAGGGCAGGCGCTTGCCATTCTGGAGAGGCTAAAGAAAGGCGAAAAATTTGCAGAGATTGCAAAGGAATTGTCGCTTGACACCGGGAGCGGCAAGAGGGGAGGGGAGCTCGGATACTTTGGCCGCGGAAAGATGGTAAAGCCGTTTGAAACAGCCGCATTCAAGCTTGCAGTTGGCGAAATTTCAGAGCCCGTCAAAACAGAGTACGGGTATCACATAATCAAGAGATATTCATAATATCAGAAATACGCATCGAGTGCAGATTTTGGCACATCGTTTTGTTTTTGCAGATCCTTTGTGAGCTTGTCCCCCATCCCTTGCGCAGACTTGATTTTTCTCTGGCCAACCCAGTAATACGCCTCGTCGATTGTGTCCTTTGCAATCAAAACGAATAGTTTTCCGACAGACTTGCGTCCGGTTCGTCCCTTTCTTTGCACGAATCTAATTGAGCTTGGGACGTTATCGAAAAATATCACATTGTTTACTTCGGATATGTCAAGGCCTTCTTCACCGACGCGCGTCGCAATCAGCACCTGGTATGTCCCGTCCCTGAACTTTTGCACAGTTTCGATTTGCTCCTTTTGCTTTAGTCCGGTGTCTCCTGCCTTGCCAATGAGAAATCCTGCGGCTATTCCCATTTCCACTAGCTTTTGGTGTATGATATCCACAGAATCGCGGTAGCTGGTGAATACGATTGCCTTTCCCTGAATTATTTTTATTAACTCTGCAAGCTTTACTATTTTGCTGTGCTCTATTCCCTTTGCCTGAGCATCCTTTGCGTATGCAAGCGCCCGTAAAAAGTTAGAGTCGTTTTCAAAAAGATCTTTTATGCCTGCCCCTTTTTTCTCCCTTGTTCTGTCGCAGAACCTAAGAAACGACGTTATCCCGTGCGACTCTAAAATGTTCAGCGCATAATGCAGCCGAATTGCTGTAAAGAGTGGTTTTGCGGCGCGCCTGTTTTGTCGCAAAACAAAATCGCGTGACCGCAAAAGCTGTGACAGTGAAACGTTTCCTGACAGTCGCAAGCCGCACCGCTGCAGTTCGTTGTGCTGCACTGCAAGCGCCTTTCTCAGATAAAACTGGACTTCTTTCATCTCGTGCGGGAGCTCGACCTTTATCCATTCAGTGTCAGTCTTTTGTATGTACGGAGTGACATCTGGGCTTGATTCGTTTCGCTCAGCAACGCTTGCCACCCGAAGAGTCGTTATGATTTCAGTTGCCTTTTCCTTTTCGCTTGGGAGGGTGGCAGTCATGCCCATAATTCTTGCGCCGGAGCTTGCGAATTGGTGAGCAATCGAGGAATACGCGTAATCGCCCACAGTTCTGTGTGCCTCATCAAATATCACCAAGACAAACTGGTCTGTCGAAACTATTCCTCTATCAAGATCGTTTTTTGTTATTTCTGGTGTTGCACATATTACGCTGTTGGTCCAGAGCTTTTTTCTTTTTGTAACAGTGTCTTCTCCGGTGAGCAGCGCAATGTCCTCTATGGTGAGATTATTCTTTAGAAACTCGTAATGCTGGTTTGCCAGGACTCGGGTTGGCGCCATGAATAAAATTCCGCCAGTCCCTTTGGAGAGATATTCAGCTATGACGTGCAATGCCACAGTGGTCTTGCCAAGACCAGTCGGCAAAACAACGAGGCAGTTTTCTGATGCCGCCTGTTTTGCAAGGGCTATCTGGTATTCGCGTACTTCGACAGTGTCTGGCTTGATGAATCGACGTTGAACGTAATCTGACAATTGCTATTTTAGTAAGATGTGATTTGTTCATTTTATACTTTTGAGTGACGAATAGTAGCTTGTTGCTTAATTCTGAATCAAGTGACGCGATATTAGATCCACGTTATACAGATCCCTCTAAATATCAAATAATCACTGATCCCAACATGGGCAAGAACTTTGAGCGGCCAAGCTGGGATGAGTATTTTATGCTGCAGGCAGAGCTTGCCAAACTTCGCTCAAACTGCATGACTCGCCAAGTCGGCGCAGTAATAGTGCGAAACAACAGGCAGATTGCAACAGGGTACAATGGGACGCCGCCTGGCGTGAAAAACTGCTTTGAGGGCGGATGCAAGAGGTGCACGCTTCGAATGGAGGGAAAAATAGAATCCGGCGCATCACTTGACAGATGCCTGTGCAACCACGCAGAGGCAAATGCAATCATGCATTGCGCAATAATGGGAATCGAGGCAGGCTCAAAGGGCGCCATACTGTACACGACGTTTGTTCCGTGCCTAGAATGCACCAAAATGGCAATAACAATTGGAATTAAAAAA
>SCVO01000009.1 GCA_004322465.1 Candidatus Nitrosotenuis sp. | reverse complement strand
GACACAAACTTCACGAAGTAGCGATAGATGTCCACGTTGCTCTAAAGGATCAATGTTAACAGACGGAAGTACAGGAGAAATGTTTTGCAATACATGCGGATTTGTCGCAACCGAAAGAGTCGAAGAGGAGGGACCGGAATGGCGCTCATTCTCAAAAGAAGAAGGGGAAAACCGAACTAGAACTGGAACCCCAACTTCGTTGGCAATGCATGACATGGGTCTTGCAACCATAATCGGTCAGGCTGACAAGGATGCATCAGGAAAACCACTTACATCTTCAATGAAAAGCACTATTGAGAGGCTCAGGACTTGGGACAGCCGAAGCCAGGTACACGAGCCAGTAGACAGAAACTTCAGACAGGCATTCAGCGAGCTTGACAGATTAAAAGACAAGTTGGCACTGTCCGATGCCGTAATCGAAAAAACCGCCTATATCTACAGAAAGGCATTAGACAAAGGTCTTGTTAGAGGTCGCTCAATTCCAGGACTTGTTGCTGCAGCATTATACGCAGCATGCAGAAACACGGAGACTCCAAGAACGCTTACCGACGTAGCAAACGGAATCAACATCAAACGAAAGGATGTAGCAAGGTGTTACAGATTGCTTCTCAGGGAACTGGAACTGAAAATGCCAGTAGTAGACCCAATTAAGGGAGTTGCAAGAATTGCAAGCATTGCAGATCTAAGCGAGAAGACAAAAAGAAAGGCACTCGAATTCCTAAAGGAGGCAAGCCGTATTGAGGTATCTGCAGGAAAGGATCCAATGGGCCTTGCGGCGGCAGCGCTTTACTTGGCCTGTGTGATGCTAGGAGAGAACAAAACCCAGAAAGACATTGCTCAGGCTGCAGGCGTAACAGAAGTGACAATCCGAAATAGATACAAAGGCCTCAAAGAAGCGCTAAAACTCTAATCTTTTTTTAATTGTGCTAAATCTTAATATCGATTGATTTTGGTTTTTACTTGTGAAAAAGAAACTGACGATTGTGGTCATGGTTGTAATTACAATAGCTGCCGTGGCGGCAATTGGCTCATCAATGTTTTCTGGAACAAAAAACCAGTACGAGGAGATTTATCACGTAATGCTTGCGGATCCTAAACTATACCATGACGGAATATTTTCTGATGCTTTTACTGTCAAGGGGGGAACATACCAATTTAGATTTGTTCTAAATGGAGACAGTCCTGAAGTTTTAACAGTCACACTTAAGGGAAAATCATTTTCGTTTTCTGAGGATTTTAAGCTGGAGGGGATACCGCATGATACCGGAATTTCAAAATACTACACATGGAAGTACAACGGGCAAGACACGATCAACATTCCTGAGGAACAAGAATTACAGATTAGTATCAACCCACAAGGAAATGTTTTGGGACCAGTTTCTGTTTATCTAGTAAAATAGGCTGGCGTGGCCCCAAACGCAGAACTTGAGAGATTCCCTCTCACTTGCATAACGCAAATGCGTTAATGGTTTGCCTAATTGTTCTGCTGGACCACGCGTCCTTCAGTCGATAGGAATTATGTCCTTTCGCATTGTTTTGTATAGGAATTTATCTTATTTAAGATTTAGTGTAAATGTTTACATAAAATAACTACTTATTATCAAATTATTATTTAGGCATGATTTGAAAAACAATATTATCAAATCACACAAAACTAAGTCATGAATCTTTCAGGAAAGGTTGCCTTGGTAACAGGCGGAAGTAGGGGAATAGGAAAATCAATTGCCAGTCTGTTTCTAAAAGAGGGTGCAAAGGTTGCAATAACTGGCAGGAACACAGACAGACTAGAACTAGTTAGAAAGGAGCTTGGCGATGTTTTGACAATACCTGCTGACATACGTAATGAAAAAAAGGTCCAGTCCGCAGTAGAAAAGGTAATAGAAAAATTTGGTAGACTCGATATCTTGGTTAATAATGCTGGAATTTTACCGCAGATCAAGATACTCCACCAAATCAAAGAATCAGAATGGAATGAGGTGATTGATGTGAACTTGACAGGCCAGTTTCGTTTCACAAAAGCAGCAATTCCATATTTGCAAAAAAATGGAGGGAGTATAATCAACATTGCATCAAATGCAGGACTAAAGGCGTTTGATAATTTTCATGCGGATGCATACACTGCATCGAAGGGGGCGCTTGTTTTGCTGACAAAGTCATGGGCATTAGAATATGCCAAAGACAAGATTAGGGTAAATTGCATTTGTCCTGGAGTTGTGGATACCGACATGACAAAAGAGTTCCTCTCCACACAAGCACAAAGAGAAATGCTTGATTTGGAATATCCAATTGGGAGAATAGGGAATGTTGATGACATTGCCAGATCGGCCCTGTACTTTGCATCTGATGATTCAGGATGGGTCACGGGCTCTGTTTTGGCAATAGACGGCGGCGAGTCAGCAAAATAAGCCACATCTTACAAGCCAAATCAATTTAATATCGATGTTTTATGGAAATGTGTTGAGTCCTCAAAAGAAAAGAAAGCTCAGAATCATCATATTACTTTCTATGATTTGGTTTGTGATTTCCCTACCTTTGCCTTGGCTTTATAAAACACCAGAAGAGGCAAGACCACAAATGAACATCTTGCTTCAGATGATAGGCATTATTTCAATTCCGTTCATAGCGCTTGGAATTGCCTGGACTATAAAGCCGGAACTAACTACATAAGAAATTGCCAATCAGGTCACCATTTACAAATTCGTTAAACGAGACTGCGCTTGCCATTGACGCTGTAGTGCAGGCAAGCAAGGTGGTAATGGAAGTTTATGCGCAGGATTTTGCGATAGGACACAAGGATGACGATTCTCCGATAACAAAGGCAGACTTGGAAAGCAACCAAATCATAAAAGAAATTCTTTCAAGCTCTGGCTTGCCAATTTTATCAGAAGAGGATGAGGACGACAAATCGAGATTAGAGTGTGAGAGAATTTGGATTGTTGATCCGCTTGATGGTACAAGCGATTTTGTAAACAAGACTGGAGAGTTTACGATTATGATTGCACTGGTAGAAAAAAAGAAACCTGTCCTCGGGATAATTTCAAGGCCTACTGCAAACATGCTGTTTTTGGCGCAAAAGGGAAGTGGTGCATTTGTATTTGAACAAGAGTCTTGGAGAAAACTGGCTGTGAGCAAAACTAGTGAATTAAAAAAATGCAACGCGGTAGGGAGTAGGTTTCACTTGACAGAGGCTGAAAAGGAGTTTTTCAAAAGTCTTGGGGTTGAAAGCTTTGCAAGCAGGGGCAGCTCACTAAAGGTAGCAGAGATTTGCATGGGAATGGCAGACATTTACCTTACAACCTCAAACAAGATAAAACAATGGGATACTTGCGCGTCTTATTGTCTAATTACCGAATCTGGAGGAAAAATGACTGACATGTACGGCAATGATATCCTGTACAACACCGAAAGATTAAACCATGAGAACGGTCTGCTTGTGACAAACAATCTTGTACATGATCAGATAATCAAAAAATACCGATTACTTGGTTAGGTTTTTTGATTTTAAGAAATTTAAAAGATTTTGAACGCTTTGCTCCAATGTCTCTTTTTCTGTATCCAGTACAAAGTCTGGATTTGGAGGAGCTTCGTACGGGTCACTTATGCCAGTAAAGCTCTTGATTTCGTTGGCTCGTGCCTTTTTGTACATCCCCTTGACATCGCGGGTTTCACATTCCTGCAGTGAACATTTTACGTATACTTCGAAGAACCTAGTATCATCTCCGACTATTTTTCTTGCGTCCTGCCTGTTTTCAATAAATGGACTAACCAGGGAAACGCCGCACGGAACATTGTGATTTAGGAGAAGTTTGGCCAGATGTGCGACTTTTTTGTTGTGCTCAACTCGTCCTTCTTTTGAAAAGTCCTTTGGAGATAGCCATTCCCGCAATTCGTCGCCGTCAAGTATGGCAAGGTTTGGGATGTGTTTTTGCATTGCCCTAACTATGGTAGTCTTGCCAGAACACGGAAGACCAGTCATCCATACCACAAATGTCATTTCATTTTAACTCAAAATTCTAGTTCTTAAAGACTTTACGAAAATTATGAGGTAAACCAGTCTTGTTTCTCCAGGTATTCAATTTCCTTCATTACCGTTTCAATCTTTGTCGATACTGCCATGACTGACTGGAATTGCTCATACATTGCCTGTTCTTCCTCCTTTGAGAGTACATCGGGTGCCTTTTTAAAAAACTCCTCTTCCTTTGCCAGATGATCATTTAGGTAAATGGCATAGGTCCGCAGAAATCTTGCCACTGGCTCTCTGGCATCCTCGCCGTTTTTCCACCTCTGAACGTGCTTTGCAATGTTTGTTGCGATTCTTCTGCTAAATTCGTGCTCTATTGTAAATTTTCTAATCTCTTCTTTTAGTGTATCATAACTTGCAACGCATGCAAAGTACGAGTCTTCCTCTCTGGAATAATGAATCGCGTCCAGAAATTCGGAAATCACAAAGGTGATTTTTTCTAAATCGGAAATAGGAATTGACTTTTCAGCGTACAAGTCCTGATAGCACTTTATGATTATTTTTTCTAGGTGTCTTATTTTGAGGTGGTCTTGTCTAAGGGTTTCAGTAGCGCTCATTTGGTATGGGTGTAATTTTGCAGATTATAAATTCAGGGTGAGCAAACCTTACAGTCACATTTCATCATGCCTGCCTTTTCCATACAATTATCATGTTTTTCTTCAAAGCATTTGAGGCAGATGACCATTGAATGCGGTAAAATCATATCACTATTATCGGTTTGGCTTTAGAGTACAGAGGTAGAGTTTGCACCGTCAAAGTTTATTGTGACGCCGGACAAATACTTGATTTTGTTTTCAACTATACATTTGACAAAATTTCCAATTTCGGCAGGCTCTCCCAGTCTTTTCATGGGAAGTGACTCTGCATATTTGCCAGTGTCTCCCACCAGTTCCTTCATTCTGTCTGTATTGATTGGTCCTGGTGCAATGTTTACACAACTGATGTTTTTTGATGCAAATTCCTTGCTCAGTATTTTGAAAACGGCGGTGAATGCAAGGCGGTATGCGCTTGAGATTACCAATCTTGGATTTGGCTCTTTGATAACATTGGATGTTATGACAAAAATGTAACCGCCATTTCTTACCTTTAGCTTTTGCAGTAACAGACAAAATCCCAAGAATAACTGATTGTGGTATTTTTGCCAGTCCTTTTCCGTTACGTCGTGGAATTGCTTTGGTGCGGGACCTCCCGTGTTCAAAACCAAAATGTCTGTTTCTTTGTGTTTTTTAATGAAATTTTTGACACTGCTCAGATCTGATGTGTCAATATCCTTCCGTGATGCAGCAAACACATCGCATCCAGCAGATAACAGGGATTCTGTGATTGCCTTACCTATTCCCCTTGTGCCGCCAAGAACGATTGCTCTCATCACAGACAGGTACCATTGTAATTCATTTTAATTTACTGCTTATTCTAGGCCAAAGAGGATTACCTTTTTTGTATCATGTTGGATTATTCCAAAATGAGGCCTTGCGAAACCGCCACTATGGTGTCCTTGCGGTCCCCCAAGTCCAACTCGGAACAGATAGTTGCTGTTTTTGGAAATCTCAAACTCGCGTTTTTGCATGACAAATGATTCAATTTTTTCTGTTGTGGACTGGAGCGGTAGAATGTTTGTGATTTCATTTTCGGTTTGCCGTACGGCAGCTTCCACATGCTGGTGTCCGCACAGTATGATGAAATTATCAAAGATGTCCTTTCCTTCCCCGAATGCGGAAGATGCCTTGTAATGATATCCATAGTAACTGTAAAACTCGTTATTTTCTTCGGATAGCCTCTGCCATGTTTTTTGGTATAGCCACGGATCATCGCCATTTTTGGTTATTTTTTGTGGGTTTATTGGCCCTCCGTGTACACAGAGAAGTTTATTTTTTATATCGATTACTTGTTGTTCCCCGAATGTTCCGTCGTTATTTTGATGAAAGAATTCAAAGTCTTGTTCCGATAACAGTTCATGGGCTTTCATGCTAGAGTATGAGCTGCCACTGATTGATTTTTTATACAAAACTCCCTCATCATGATTTCCCATTACCGATATGAGGGGATAGTTTTTTGACAGATCTTGCATTTTTTGCAAGACTTCTTTTGGATTGATTCCTCTTTCCAGCAGATCGCCGAGATTGATTATCCTTGATATTTTGCCGTATTTTTCTTCAAATTCAAGGGAAGATACAATTTTTAGAATTGTTTCCAGCCCATCGATATCTGCGTGAATGTCAGAAAATACTAGATCCATTTTTGATGAAATATTTTCAAATTATAATATAATGTAATCACATGTTACAAAAAATCGGCCTTGTGCCGTATTGGAATTGGTTTTGCTGCATGGTGCCAGATTGGTCTGTATCGATTAATAAAGCAAGTACGCATAGATTATAGATTAAGCCCATTCATGGTTGCCAAATGTACGAGGATCTGGTAAAGGAGGCAATACGCGGACAAACAGCGGACAGTGCCTCTTCCATAATGCAAAGCACTGTTCCAAATGAGGTAAAGGGGTTCATCCCAAACTTGGTATCTCAGCTAGACCAAGGAGTAGATCCGTCAGACGTTGCAGATCAGGCGTTAAACAAGACGTTTGACATTGTTCAATCATCCTTGCTAGGGGATGCATCAAACCACGTAATTGACAAATTTGGGCACAGGATAGTGGATCTGCTTTTCGGTGCACCATTTCTGAACATACTGCAAAAGGCATCACTGCTCATATCAAACAGCACGAATCCGTTTTAACTCGTATTGTATGAAAATAGTGCAGTCATGGCTCTTAGCTATAGGTATTTTGCCATTTTTGTTATGCAGGATATGATCGTGAAAACAGTACAAATGGAATGTCTTGCAGTTGATTTAAAATTTCAAGCTAACTCGATTTATGCCATTACTACTTGAATTTGCCTTGATTTGTGTCTGCAGATATCTTTGTGTAGGTTTGCGTGAGCTTCTTGCCTGAATGTCAGATCACATCGGTAACATTTCCAAGCTGTTGTTGTCATAATCGTATAAAGGATATTTTCGTATATAATTAAGGCGTAGCTTTTATTCATAGAAATGATCAGTGTGATCACGTGGAGATATTTTTACGAAACTCTCCTCTGAAATAAGGCATGCGTTTAGGACGCCAAAGACTGCAGCTTCCCTCAAAATTTAAGAGTCCCCCTTAGTTCGTTGATTTGTTGTCAGTTACAGTAATTGCAGGGAAAGCATCAGGAGACTTGGCAAAAAAACTAGCTAAAAGACTAAAAGCTGGATTTATCTCATCAGATCTTAGGATTTTCCCAGATGGTGAAAGCAAAATCACCATAAACGCCAAGCCAAAAAAAGGCAAAATCGTAATTGTGAATTCCACGTACCCCCCAGTCGATTCAAACCTGATGCAGACACTGTCTTTAATCTCAAAAGCGAGGCAGTTTTCATCAGACATAGTCTCAGTCATGCCCTACTTGGGTTATGCAAGGCAAGATAGAGAGTTTCTTCCGGGCGAAATAGTAACACTTTCAGTCATAACAAAACTACTCAAGGCAGCTGGTGCATCAAAGGTGATAGTTGTTGATATTCACAGTCAGATTGGCCTGAAGCATTTTGATATTCCAGTCAAAAACGTCTCTGCTGTACAAGAGCTTGTAGATCATTTCAAAAAGCTAAAGCTAAAGGATCCGCTTGTAGTGTCGCCCGACCTCGGAGGCGCTGCCAGGGCGGAGGAATTTGCTGCATTATACGGAACTGATTTTATTGCACTCAAAAAACAACGAGATCGAAAGACAGGCAAGGTTGAGATCATGACTTCAAATTTGGATGGAGTGAGGGGAAGAGATTTGGTTCTAGTTGACGATATGATTAGCACTGGTGGCAGCATAGTAAAAGCGACGGAGTTTCTAAAAAAACAAAAGTGTGGAAAAGTCTATGTTGCGTGCACGCATGCTTTACTAATTGACAATGCAGAAAAGAAGATACGAAAGGCAGGTATCTCCGGAATCGTTTCCACCAACACAATCCCAGGAAACACGTCCGTAGTTGATGTGTCAGGGATTATAGCAAAGGCAATCTAGGATGCCGGAAAGCTTTTTCATCGTATCAAAAGAATATCCGGATCTTGCAGTAGACGAAGTAGTAACAATTGCAAAAATGTACGATAGATTCTGCAAAATAAGATCCATTTCAAATCTCATAATCTTGCAATCAAAGACCCCATGGGAAAAAATAGCGAGGCGAGCTACATTCGTAAAAATTGCAGGTCAGATAGAGCGGAAAATGTCGGGCGTTTTCCTTGATGAAAAAAACTACACTTTGCTCTTTGGTGCAAAGTCGTTTATGTGTAAGGCACTCAATCTTTCACAAAGGACAATCGACGTTCCTGAAATAGAGCGATCATTGGGAAGCATGGTTGTGACATTTTGCAATGCAAAGGTCTCCTTGGAAGATCCGGATATTATCATTTATCTGATATTCACAGATACTGAAAATTTCTTTGGATTTGCAACTAGATTCAAACCGCAAGAACGGCCAAAAAAACTGACAAAATTCCATCATGAATTGGATTGGAAGCTGACGCGTGCAATGATCAATCTGGCAAGACTAAATGATGACGAAACGGTGTGTGATCCCTTTTGCGGTACCGGTAGCACGCTTTTGGAGGCAGAGTCCATGGGATTAAAGTCAGTTGGAATTGATTTTGATGAGAAGATGTGCAAGATATCCAAGGAGAATCTCAAGGAGAATAATTTCAAATCCAAAGTAATCAACCAAAACTATGACTACATGCTACAAATCAAGGATCATTTTGATGGTATAGTAACCGATTTGCCATATGGAACCGCATCAAAAGTATCAGAGCCCCCGGAAAAACTAATGCAGAATTTTGTATCCAAAATACCACAGGGGAAAAAGTTTGCAATCATGTGCAAAAAAGGCCTTGACTCAAATCTAAAGATAAAACTAACAAAAAAATATGAAATCTACAGACACAAGAGCTTGACAAGGATGATTCTGATAAAATGAAGCTGGTATTTTTGGGCACATCGGCTGCGCAGCCAACAGAGAATCGTGGACTGTCATCCACATGTCTTGAGAAGGACGGCGAAATTCTGATGTTTGATGCAGGTGAAGGAGCCCAAGTTTCTTACCTAAAATCAGGACTAGGATGGAACAAAAAGATGAAAATTTTTGTGACTCACATGCACGGTGATCATTGTATTGGAGTGCTGGGACTTTTACAGACAATGACCTTGCAGCACAGAACGGAACCGATGGAAATCTACGGGCCTGATGGAATAGACGTATTCATCGGTGAAAATGTAAAGGTGCTAAATTTTGGTTTGTCATTCCCAGTCAAGATAACTGCGGTAACACCTGGACTAGTATGCGAGGAAAAAACTTATTCCATATATGCGGAGGAGGCGGAACACTCTACTTTAGCATTTTCATATTTGTTTCAGGAAAAAGACAAGCCTGGAAAATTTGACTTGCAAAAAGCAAAAAGCATCGGCATTCCAGAGGGCAGCCTTTGGCACGATCTACAGATGGGAAAAGAAATCACAGTTGGAGGCAAGATAGTAAAACCGTCAGATGTCGTAGGAGAAAAAAGACCCGGAAAAAGAATTGGCATATCTGGAGACACACGGCCCACAAAAAAGCTTGAAACATTTTTCAGAAACTGCGATTATCTTAGCTTTGATTCCACATTCTCGGATAAGATAAAGGAAAAAGCACTAGAAACTGGTCACAGTACAGCAAAGGAGGCAGCCATGTTTGCAAAAAATGCAAACGTTTCAAATTTGATCTTGACTCATTTTTCTGCGCGATACAAAGACGAGACGGAGCTCCTCGAAGAAGCAAAGACTGTGCATGATTCAGTAATTGCGGCAAGAGATTTGCTTGAAGTTGAGATAAGATAGGCATGTTCGAGGCTGTTTCAAGCCAAATTAAGGACGCCAAAAAAATCGTCTTTGTGACAGGTGCGGGGATTTCGCAGGAAAGTGGCATTCCAACATTTAGGGGAAAGGACGGTTATTGGAGAAAATACGATCCAATGCAGCTTGCCACAATTGATTCGTTCTATCAAAATCCAAAGCTTGTTTGGGAATGGTATGAGAGTAGAAGAAAAAACATTCTTGCTGCGCATCCAAACAATGGACATGTGGCAATTTCCGATCTTGCCAAATACAGGGACGTTGTTGTGCTGACACAGAACATCGATGGGTTACATCAAAGGGCAGGAAGCAAACAAGTTTTTGAGCTTCACGGGAGTATAATCAGAATAAAATGCACGGTTTGTGACTATAAAGATGACATTACAGATAGTTTTGCTGAATTACCACCAAAATGCAAATGTGGTGGGATCCTAAGACCGGATGTTGTTTGGTTTGGTGAAGCCTTACCTCAAGATGTGTGGTATGATGCCATAAATCATGCAAAAAGTTGCGATATCATGATAATTGCAGGAACCTCACTAGCCGTGTCTCCTGCAAACACTCTTCCAATCTTCGCAAAACAAAATGGAGCTACGCTAATAGAGATAAATCCAGAGCGAACCACCATGTCCGAAGATATGGATTTGTCACTAAGGGAGACATCTGCAAATGCGTTGCCACATTTAATTTCGTTATTAGAATAGTTTAGGTGCTAACAATATAGCTCATTAATGCTCTACCACCCATCAACGCCCCAATTGAAAGTCCTACATTTGCTACAATGTTGACTGCGGCAAGGCCAAACTGTGAATTATCCATAAGATTTGTTGTTTGGAGTGCAAAGGCGGACATTGTAGTAAGTGATCCACAGAATCCCACTGCTACAAAAAGCGCATATTTTGCTTCAAGGTTCCATTGCTGCGCAAGTACAACAAACAAGCCTAGTATGAATGCGCCAACTATGTTCACTACCAATATGCTAACAGATAGTGTACCAAGTATCATTTGCGAATCTGTAATCTTGTATCTCAGAAGGGTTCCAAGTATTCCCCCGACTGAAAGAAGAACGATTTCTAATCCTTTCATGGTTTTCCTAGCTTGGTGGCTGTGTAAATACACCGTAGATCGTAGTGTCCTGATTTCCTTCCGGATTGTACACTGAGGATGACACTATACCATAGTCTGGATGTTCTACTACCATTTCAATTATGTGAGGACTTGTGGACACATCGTTTACATTAGTATCAAATTTTGACGAAAAGAACTCGCCTGAGAACAACTGCTTGTCAGAATTTCGTAGGGTTACTGTTACTTTTACTGTTTTTCCGGAAGTATCTTCATACTGGATAGAAACTGTATTGTCATCATGTCTTATTGTTTTTAGTTGTAAGGTTTCAAAGACTTTTGAGTGCTGCAATGGCTCTACTGAAACTGTTTCGGCATCAACAGGACTGGTTTTCTCTGTTACTTGTACTAGTTCTTGTTTTTGAAATTTACAACTTTCCAAATCAATCGTATGTGTTAGTTCTTTTTTGCCATTTACCGTCTTTGCCATTCCAGGAACTGAAATTTTACATTTTTGCTGTTCTTCGTCTTTTTCATACACCTGGCCATAATACACTTGCTGCTTTGTTGGTGAGATTATTTTGTCATGTATTTGTTTGACTGGATTTAGATCATCCGCGCTTGGCGTTATTGTCTCGATCTTGTTTTCAACCGTGTTTACTGTTCGGTCTAGCGTACCGCTTACTGTATGAATTGTATTATCCTTGAAATCGCCAACATTGTCTGCAACAGCATTAAAAGCAAGATTTGCGTTGGAAGGCAATTTTGCCAAATATGGGTAAAGAGAAAGCCCCCCCACTACCAATATTACGCCTATTATGACCAGTTTTAGTAGCATCCAACCAAATGTTTTGTAATTGCGATAAAAGTTCAGAAATTCATTCTAGCTGAGTAAATAGGAAAAAAAGCTGACTAGCTCTAGTCAGTTAGCCATTCTATTACACGCTCGATGTTCTTTGAGCGTATGGTAATTTTGATTGGTCCCAAGGCAGATTCCTCTGCATGCTCACAGAGTGAAACAGTATTGACAAATGCCGCCTGCTTGTTAAGATAAAACCAGGTTTCATCGCCGTCCAAATTGTTCTCCAAAAAACGCAAGTAGACATTTTGTGAGCGGTGTTTCTGGATTGATTCACGAATTTTCGATAGCGACTCGATTTGCCGCGATGTTGCAGTGATTGATCCCTTGTTTACTTTGAATTCTACATTGTTTAACACGTTTGCCATTAGTTGTTCAATCTTTTGTGGATCCTCAGAAGGGTTGATCTCACAGTACGCCTCTACTTTGCAGTCTAAAATTGGGATCAACCTACTTTAACCATTTTTGAATGATGTCATACGCAGTATCAATAAGCTCAGAAACTGTAAGGTTGTTGTTCGATAAGGTTTCATCTGCAAGTGCAATCGATGCGCTGATTCCAACTCCAATTTCCCTGTTATCACGCTCATCAAACATAGTTCTATCGTGTGGATCATCAGATCTAGCCCGCACAGTCAGGAAATTAAAACGAGTATCGGTCGACGCATGAATTGCCAATAACTTTACTGTTGCAATTTTTTTCAAGATTTCGATTTCCGCGTTAGAGCGGACTCCATCTATTACTACAACGTCAGATTTTGAATTGATAATTTGATCCTTGATTAGTTCTGCTACGGCCCCTTGGCCATTCTTTTCCCGTAGCTCAAGCATTAGCTTGCCAAGGTTTTGGCCTGTAGGTTCAAGATTTCTTCTTTTTGCCTCGGTACGGACAGCGTCTCCCATGTTAATGCTTGTGAATCCTTTTTGTTGCAAGCCGGACGCAATTGTGGATTTGCCAGCACCCGGCATTCCGGTAAGGCATACGATTAGTTTTGGCAATTACGCTGATTTTTTGTGCCTAGCGTATGAAGCTACCGGAAGCCATTAAAAAGCCAAAAACAAAAATTCGTAATGCGTACCTTTGTTGCAGCAGAGATAACTGAGCAGGACATTTTAAGTTCAATAAAAAATCTGCAGTCCAATCTTAGAATCAAGGCAAAGCCCGTAGAATTACAAAACATGCACTTTACATTATTGTTTCTTGGTGAGATATCTGAAGATATGATGGAAAGAGTGCAAAACGAGCTAAAAACCATCCAGTTTGATTCGTTTGACATTAGCTTTGAGGGGGTTGGCGCATTTCCAAAGCCAAGATTCCCAAGAGTCGTGTGGATAGGAGTAAAAAACGGAGCAGATCAGCTTGTGAAACTCGCAAAAACTGTGGAAGAAAAGCTGTCCCCTCTTGGATTTAAAAGTGACAAGGAATTCAAGCCGCATATTACAACATTTAGAATTAAAAATAAAATTGGAGACATTACAGACGAATTGTCAAAATATTCCAACGAAAAGTTCGGAACACAGAAAATTTCAGAGATTAAATTTAAAAAAAGTGTTCTTACGCCAAGCGGTCCAATCTATTCTGATTTACAGGTGGTAAAGGCAACGAAATGAACATTCTAAGACAAGTAGAAAAAATTGTTATTCCCAATACAAAGCTGCAGCAGCATAAAAAATTGATTGTAGATAACGTATTAGATCTTGTGCAAAAACAAATTACAAAATATCCTCAAGTGGTTGGGATTGAGATTGGAGGATCCTACGCAAAAGGAACTTGGTTGCCGGAAAAAGCTGACATTGATATTTTCGTTAAATTCCAGACTAGTGTCTCTGAAAAGGATTTTGCAAGCCTTGGAAAGAAAATTGGCTTTGATGCGCTCAAAAACTTCAAACCATACGTCAGATACGCAGAACATCCGTTTGTTGAGGCAAAAATCAAGGACACTAAGGTGAATCTTGTTCCCTGTTATGACGTAGAGGAGGGAAAGTGGAAGAGTTCTGCAGATAGATCTACCTTTCACACAAAATTCATGAAAAAGTCGCTTTCAGAATCCATGAAAAATGAAGTCAGAATACTCAAAAGATTTCTTGTAAACAATGACATTTACGGTGCAGAGATTGCAAGGCAGGGCTTTAGCGGATACGTAGCAGAAGTGTTAGTGCTGAATTTTGGAAATTTTCTTGGTGTGCTCAAGGCAATCTCAGACATAAAGCATGGCCAGATCATTGGAAATGCAGCAAAAGAATTCGATACTCCAATAGTTATCATGGATCCAATAGACAGCAAAAGAAACCTTGCCGCTGCCATTTCTACCGATAACATTGGAAAATTTGTGTTTGCATCAAGGGCATTTTTGAAAAATCCTTCGATTAGATTTTTCATGCCAAAAAAAATTCAAAAGGTGCAAAAAAACGTGGCTGAAAGTACACTCGTTTTGACATTCAAGTACAGGCCGCGGAGTCCGGATATAATTTGGGGCCAGGTAAAGCGGGCAACAAACTCAATTGCAACACAGATAGGGCAAGCTGGCTTTGTCGTGCTAAAAAAATCGGCCATAGTAGAGGAGCATGCATCAAATGCTGCGTTGCTGTTCTTGCTACAATCAACCAGACTAGATGAAAACTATCTAAGGGTTGGGCCTGATTTCTTTAGTACAGATTTTTCTGAGAAATTTATCCTAGCTAACAAGAAGAAGAGCATAATGATGTGGGTAAACGATGATGGCAAGATCTGCTCCCTTCAAAAAAGACCTCAACCAGACGCATTGCTGCTAGTAAGGGAATTGCTGAAAAAAAATATTGAAAAATCCGGAATATCAGCCGGACTAAAAGAAGACATAAAACGATTCAACCTTGTACTGGGGAATAAAATAACAAGCAAATCCATTAAAGAGGCAATAGCAAAACTTGTCTCAACCGATGAAACGGTCTTTTCTTCCAGTCGATAGGATATCTCAAGAGCCATATTCTGCGATACTTGGCTATCCAAGAGCCACAAAGAAACAACTTGCTCTGAGAGTTGCAGAACTAGAAAAACTTGGGATAAGCGGAGTATCATTTGATGGCTCGATGACAATAGGAACTATCAACGTGCTCGGAAAGGGATACGCCGGTATTGTCGTTTTGGCAAAAAGAGGGACAAAAAAAGTTGCACTAAAAATTCGAAGGACTGACTCGCCTAGGAAAACCATGGAGCAGGAAACCATGCTGCTCCAAGCAGCAAACAAGGTAGGGGTTGGGCCCACTCTGCTTCACAGCAGCAAAAACTTTATCGTGATGGAATATCTTGATGGCAAGAAAATTTTTGATTGGATATCTGAATTAGGGGGAGACGGAAGCACCGCCAAGCTAAAGTCAGTTATCAAAAAAGTGCTTTCTGATTGTTACAGATTGGATATGATCGGACTTGACCATGGAGAGCTGAGCAATATTACAAAGCACGTCATTGTTGGGAAATCCATTAAAATGATCGATTTTGAGAGCTCAAGCCTTGAGCGAAGAGTGTCAAATGTCACATCTGCTACGCAGGCAATTTTCATCGGATCAGGTCTTGCAAAAATAGTGCAAAAAATTTACAAAGTCCCGCCAAGGCCAAAAATTATCAGCGTATTACGAGAATACAAAGAACACCAGACACAGCAAAGTTTTGATAACGTACTAAAGACACTAAAGCTCTGAGTTGTCGGAAAAAGCAATAAAATTTTTAAAAAGAGATCCAAAAATTGCAGAAATAATTCACGCCGTTGGAAAATATGAAATCAGTCTTGTGAAAAACCCGTACAGATCTCTGATCGACGCAATCATAACACAGCAACTTTCCGGCGCAGCCGCTGATTCAATTTCAAAAAAATTCCGAAAACTGTACCAAAGATACCCAAGGCCTGCAGACGTGATCAGTACTTCTGATTCCAAACTTCGCTCAGCAGGACTGTCCAAAATGAAAGTAACCTACATCAAGGATTTGTCAGAGAAGATCCAATCAAAAGAACTCAGAATCAGTTCCTTAAAGGACAGATCGGATGAGGAAGTAATATCACATTTGACACAAGTCAAAGGAATTGGCAGGTGGACTGCAGAAATGTTTCTAATATTTTCGCTTGGCAGGCCTGATGTTCTGCCGGTTGGAGATTTGGGCCTCAGAAAAGGCATACAACGCCTTTATTCCATGCCTAGGCTTCCCGAAAAAGGCGAAATTGAACAAATTGCTGAAAAGTGGCGACCATATCGAACGGTTGCAACGTGGTACATTTGGAAAAGCCTAAACCAGTTTGGCAAAATCGGATAACGATAGAATTGAGTAGTACGTTTTATTATCATGAAAGGTGGATTTAACGGCATAGTTGCAAACTGCAATTTTTGTTTCAGTGATAATCGTCATGATGTTTGTTGCAGCATCACCTTACACCATACAGATTGTATATGCAGAAGCAATCCCGAGTTTTGTAAAAAATAAGATTAGTTCTTGGGTTTCCAATCAAAGAACAAATGACTTTTCAGATGCCATGGTGGATCTAAGTAATCTAGAAATTCTCAAAGCAAAAATCACACCAAAACAAAATATTTACTCGCTGCCAGCCTACGATGAAACAACTTTTATCAAGATTTCAGGAAAAACGGATCAGCACGGACAAACAAAATTTATCTTTCTTACCGTGATAGATTCAAAAGGTGCAAAATCAGAATATACCGCTCCAGTGTTAGAAAGCGGATCATATTCCACCGTGATTCCTCTGACACATAGCTCACCAAAAGGAACCTATACGGTAGCAGCATATTATGAAGGAAAAAAGCTTCCAGAATCATTCTTTTATGTAGAATATCCAGATGCAATAATTCCAGTCTGGGTTTCAAATATTGCAAAATGGTGGCTTGACAAAAAAATTACAGATGGAGATTTTCTTGCGGCAATGAATTTTCTTATTAACAACAATACAATCAAGTTTGGTACGAGCGATATTGTTCAGGACTCTGCACTAGAGGTGAGTGTAAACGGACAAAAAACAGTCAGGCGTGGAACCACACAAAACATTTTGGTTCACGTTGCAGATTTGGGAGGACCAGTAAACGGTGCAACCGTGTTCGTGAGAGTGGAGGATTATGGAGAGACGGTTTTTGAAGAATTCAAAGGATTCACAAATTCTGAGGGGAGCTATGATGTTTCATGGGAGATCAGCGAGGATTTTCCAAATCTCAAAACACTGCTAGTCTATGTTGATGTGACTGATGGCTTGTCATCTACTACCAAGGTGTTTACATTTGAGGTGTATTGCCTGTGCGGCGAGCCAAACTGCAAGTGCAGAACTTGAAAATAATGGGACCGGTGAGATTTGAACTCACGATCTCTAGCACCCCAGGCTAGCATCTTAACCAAGCTGGACTACGGCCCCCCAGAACTTGGAATAAATTATGAAATTATAAATCGTCGGTTCAGCTAGTAGGAATTATGAAACTTTGCTCTATTTGTCACAAAATTTCTGCAACAGATGACGATCATCTTCATTGCAAGGAAAAGCTAAGAATCGAGATGGAGGCAGAGGACTTTAAGAACAGTATTCCTGAGAAATTAGACATGGCAAAAAACACGGGCGATATTCAAACAGACATCAAGGCATTGCTTGGCCACATGTCAAGAGAGAAAAAATCGGAATCATAACCATTTTTCTATTCGCTCTTTTTCGAATTGTTCTTTTTCTTCCATGTGTTCGGGCGCAGGCTTGTCAAGTCGCGTTATTGGGTTTGGCTCTGCAAACATGTCAACGTAAACATATCCTGCAGTTGCCCCCATTTCAACAAAACATCCTCCCCTTCCTGCGAAAACAGAACTTGTTTTTTCATTTCTTATCTGAGAGACAATATCCTGTGCTACTGCAATACCCTGCCCCTCCGCAAATATTCCAGCTTTCGGAACCGCAATTTTTTCTGTTGCCATCATATTTGTGACATCACCAACTGCATAGACCTTATCAAACTGCGTCTTGCAGTCTCGTTTTACGGAAATGAACGTACCCTCTTGTGCAAATCCCGCATCATAGACTATCTGCGGTGCCCTGTGTGGCGGAACGGAGATCAGCAAGTCAAAATTTGCAATACTGCCATCTTCGAATTTCAGTGTGTTCTGCTCGACAGATACGGTTTTGTGTGAACCATGAAACTTGATGTTCTCTGATTCCAAGATGTCAAGCAGTTGCTTACTTACTTCGGGTCCAGCTGCGGGAAGTGTGATTGGTCCCAGACTGTAAAAATCAATTGAGATGTTTTTTTGAGTACCAATTTCTTGCAGCATGGAATTGATGATCAGTGCGGCCTCAAAGGGCGCAGGCGGGCACTTGTATGGCATGCCAGTAATCGCAAATGCAATTTTGCCCGATTTCATGTCCAGTATTTTTTGCCTGATCTTTTGCACGTCTTCCAAGTCATACAGGATCATTCCGTTTTCAGAAAGGCCGGGAATCCTTTCAGGCGCAAGCTCGACTCCTGCGGCCAGAACCAGATAGTCATATGAGAATTCCTTTGTTGGAGTTTTTACTTTCTTTTGGCTCGTATCAATTAGTGTCACTTTCTCATTTACAAAATCAATTCCTTTCTTTGTTATTGTACTCAGAGGCTTTTTTGAGGTCTCAAATTTTCTTGTTCCCTTTATGATCCAAAGCTTGACTAGATCCATCATGAAATAGTCTTTTTTGTCAATGATTGTGATTTTTACATCGTATGGAAGGTTTTGCCGCAGTTCGTTTGCCGCTGCAAGTCCACCGAATCCGCCTCCTATGATGAGAATCTGTGTCATTCTAGCGTTCTTGTGTCACAGGTCTGATCAGAATTTCGTTTACGTTTACGTGGTTTGGCGATTCTACCGCATATAGGATTGCATTTGCAATGTCTTCTCCCTGCAATGCCTCCATCTTTTTTGTTGACTCTACAAATGACTTGAGGTTGTCATCAGTTATGGTGTTTGTTAGCTCGGTTGCCACAACGCCTGGCTCAACGCACGTTACCCGTATGCCAGAACGCTGGCTGAATTCCTGTCGCAGTCCTTCGCTTATTGCAGTAACTGCGTGCTTTGTTGCGCAGTAAACTGTTCCTGAGGGAAAGACAATTCTTCCAGCAACAGATGAAATGTTGACAATGTGACCTGATTTTTTTGCAAGCATGTGCGGTATTACAGCGGCCGTGCAGTACAGCACTCCCTTTATGTTGACGTCGATCATTTGGTCCCACTCGCTCACTTTGAGATTTTTCATAAAACTCAGTGGCATCAAGCCCGCATTGTTTACTAGAATGTCGACCGTCCCCCATTTTTTGATCACTGCATCAACAAATGAGTCACAGTCTGATTTTTTTGTCACGTCCAGCTTCTGGACAAAGACTTCACCGCCATTTTTATTAATTTGATCTTTTAGTGATTCCAATTTATCGGTGCGCCTTGCACCGACAGCTACCTTTGCTCCTGCCTTTGATAACGCCAAGGCAGTTACATATCCAATACCGCTACTTGCGCCGGTAACTATGGCAATCTTATCCTTTATCATCACATTCAGTTTGGTTTTGATCATCGTTTTATGTTTTTGCAAAAACTTTACGATTTATTAGATAACAAAACCAAATATGACCATGCAGAAGGCTAACTGTGCATATTGCGGCAACGAGACAGAGTTGCCATTTGAGTGCAATTACTGCAAGGATCCTTTCTGTTCTGATCACAGACTGCCAGAAGAACATAGATGTGTCAAGCTGTCGCAGATTAGAGCAAAACGCTTTGGACAAAAAGGGGTAATCAGGGAACAAAAAGGTGGATTTCTCAGAAAAATATTTCGTAGACGGAAAAACTAGTACATTGATCTGCCTGGTTTTAGTTTTGAAAGTCTCGCCTGATAGAATAATGCGGCTGCAAGTGCAAACAAGACAAGTGCTGTAAGCCAGTGTGCAGTAATCAAAGTCAAGTAAGCAATCGCAAATCCGATTGAAAGCACTGCTTGTGTTATCAGCTTTATCCAGTTTTTGAGCTTGATTACCCTGCTTGCCATTTCTACGATAAACAGTCCTGCAACAGGATAGATGGTGAGTAAGAGAAAGTCTATGACATCAACGTTAAGGTGAGACATCTTTGGTTATTGCTTTGCCGAGCCGGTATAATTCTATCTAGTCTTCCAGGTGCAGTTTGATTGAAATGTTTTTGGCAATTAGCGCCTGCGCGTTTTCGTTTGGAATTGTCGCAATGTCCTCTGTCTTGAACGGCCCATATTTTGTAAAGTCGGCACCGACAAACTGGTCAAAGTCCTGCAGAAACCTAACAGTGATTGGCTTTGTCTTGTGTTTTTTCGATACGGATTCCAAGACCTTGGTCCTTCCATTAAGGGTTGCAGAAAGGATCATTTCCCTCCTTTCACGGATGTCTTGCTGGGATTCCAGAATGAATTTTTCCGCATCAAGAAGATTCGTAAAGTCGAGCTCCTTTTGCTCGACTACCTTTTCAATTCTGGTCTTTAAGAGAAGTGTCGTGATTTGAGTTATCGTCTCGACAAGCTTATTTTTTATTTTGTTTTCGATTCCATCATATCCCTCGCTCTTTAGCTTTCCAACATAGTCTGAAATTGAAGCATAAAGCTCCGGATCCAGTTCCTGTACCGAATCATTCTCCACCTCTCTAAGTAGAACACTATACAACGAGTTTACATCTATTTTTTTTGCTTCTGACATTACGCACCTGAATCCTTAAATG
>SCVO01000008.1 GCA_004322465.1 Candidatus Nitrosotenuis sp. | reverse complement strand
TAAGGTCACTTACTTTGATTTTTTCTTACTCTTGGATTTAGAAGCTGATGATTTTTTTGCTTTTGTAGCCATACTTGTAAGTTTTTTGTATGCTATTAAACATGCTGATTTTGTAATTTTTGGATTTGATTTTTAAAAAATAAAATCAATTGCAAAAAAGATCGACCGGATGTTGAAAAAACATTTCGTGGCGATTTGAAAAATTGCGATCTAATGTAACTACAATGTCAAACAGAAAAATCGCAAAACATGATCAAAGTAAAGTGCCTTGAAACCATATTTTGTCAGGTGATGGTTCCGTCATCAAGCAGTTTTTGTTGTGGAGATTGTTTGTTGATCGTTTTTTAGAGTAAAATCATTGTCTTTTGAGAGAATTACTGCCCCCAGTTTCTGATTTTTGATCTATTTTTGATAATCAAGATAGAAAAGGTTGGAATTCCAAGATAAATTCCAGCGTTAAGCAGAATTATTCCCGCCCCATACCCCAACATTTCAGATTCAGAACCGGCATTATTCAGAATAGACAGCGTGGAAAGCATTGGAAGTATTGTTATTTTTACAGCTTGCTTGAAAATTGGGCTTTGTCTTTCCCAGTCTGCCACGGTTGGACTAAACGAGTAATAGAATCGGTCAAATCCAGTCATGAATGCAGTTCCTGACTCGGTGTGCAGTAAGACGTTATCACGTATCTCTCGTAATTGCTGCACTCGGGGCGACAGTTCTGTTCCGTATGCAGCAGTTGCAATGAGACATCCTCCACCTGCTTTTACCTCATCCAGTACGCATATTCCGCCATCAAGATGTGTTCCGGCACCGCATTTTGCTGCATCTGGGATTGGTTCTGGCTCTGGAACCTTGAACAATGAGTATATTGTTTGGCTTGGAAAGTTTGCATCGTACCAGGTCTTGAAGGAAGGCTCGTTTTTGTACAAGTAAATGTAATAGTCTGCATCTTTGGTCGGGTCTGGGAATCCAGGAATGCGTGTTGTTATTACCTCCTTTTTGTTTGGATCAGTTGCCCCTACCACATCATAGATTGACTCGCCTGGGAAGTTCCTGTCAAACCATGCCTTGTATTCAGGCTCGTTGTTGTACCTGTCGACGTAATACTGGGGATCCTTTGTCGGGTCTGGGAATCCAGGAATGCGTGTTTTTGGCTTTGGTTCCGGTTCGGACACGGGCGGGGTCGTATCGTCTGGCACAGGAGTGACCGGCTTTGCCGGTGCAGATACGGTTATTGAGACAGTATTTGATGGCGGGCTGGTTCCGGCAGAGTTGATCGCGTAAACACGGTAAGAATAGGTATTTGCCAATAGCCCAGTGTGTGAGTATGAAGTGCTGGTTGCCTTGCTGACCAAAGTCATATACGAGCCGGAGCCAATCTTGTATTCCACTTTGTATCCAGTGATTGGTGCGCCTCCATCGTTTGATGGTGCAGACCAAAGAAGATTTGCCTGATTTGACGTGATATGAGTCACCGTAAGTATTGGGGCATTTGGAGGATTCGCCAAGACTGCGGAAGGCACTGCAGATGCTTCAGAGGATTGGGAACTGATCCCGACAGAGTTGATCGCATACACCCTATAGACATATGTTGTTCCAGTCGTTAGTCCGGCGTGAGAATATTTTGTGGTGGCATTTTGAGTGCTAGATGTGAGTGTTTCATATTGACCTGTGCCTTTTTTGACTTCAATTTTGTACCCGGTTATGACAGCGCCGCCAGTGTTTGAGGGGGCAGACCAGGAGAGATTGATTTGTGTTTTTGATACGGATGTCGCCGTAAGAGATGTTGGGGGGCCTGGAGGGTTTATGTTTGATTGGGATGGTGGCGGAGTCGAAGTTGTTGTCGGAGTAGCAGTTGCCTCATTTGAGTTAGGACTGCCGCCCATTGTGAAGTAAGCCGAAACGACATAGGTGTGCGGCTTGCCGGTGGTTAGTCCGGTGATCGAGTACGATGTTGTAGCAGAACCAGTGTTATCAATTATGACCTTGTAGGTATCTTGTGCTATTTTTTCCTCGATTTTGTATCCCGTAATTTCTTGCTTGTATGTTTGCGACGGAGGAACCCATGACAAAACGATTGCAGTTGGCGAAACAGCGGTGGCAGTAAGTGCAGGTGCAGTTGTTTCTCTTGGTGTTGCGGATGCTTCGCTTGAAGAACCTGTGCCGGCGGCATTAATTGCCGATACCCGGTAATAGTAGATTGAGCCTTTGGTCAGACCAGTATGAGAAAACGATGTTGCGGTGCTTTGGGTGTTAGAGACCAGGGTCTCATAAGATTCAGTGCCTTTCTTGACTTCGATTTTGTACCCGGTGATCGCAGAACCGCCGTTGTTTGATGGAGGAGACCATGAAAGATTAACCTGAGTAGGCGATGCGGCAGTGGCAGTAAGACCCACAGGGGATCCTGGGATGTTTGAAGATGAGGACTGAGTAGTAGTAGACGATTCGGCGGAAGCGCTGCCGGTTCCAATATAGTTAATTGCAGATATTCGATAAACGTAAACTTGGCCAGCACTAAGTCCGGTGTGAGAGTACGTGGTAGATGCGCTCGCGGTGTTTGAGACCAAGGTGTTGTAAGAGCCTGAGCCAACACGGTATTCGATTTTGTATCCGGTTATCGGATAGCCGCCGTTGTTTGCGGGTGGAGACCAGGACAAATTATTTTGGGTTGACGAAACACTGGTTGCGGTAAGGCCGGTTGGTGCGCCAGGCACAGTTGCAGATGACGAAGATGTTGGGGTAGCAGACGTCTCTGATGACGCTGCCCCTGTGCCGATAGAGTTTATGGCATAAACCCGGTATGAGTAAGTCGTTCCAGTCGCAAGTCCGGTATGAGAATACACAGTCGCAGTATTAGCTGTGTTTGAGACCAGCGTTGAATAAGAGCCGGTGCCGGATCTGACTTCGATTTTGTATCCCGTTATGACAGAGCCTCCGTTGTTTGCGGGGGCAGACCAGGACAAATTATTTTGGGTTGACGAAACACTGGTTGCGGTAAGGCCGGTTGGAATTCCGGGAACAGTCAGGGTGGATGAGGACTGGGGTTGTGCCACTGCCTCTGATGACGGTTGCGTACTTGTTCCAAACGAGGTGATTGCGTACACGCGATAAATGTAAACTTGGCCAGTTGTCAATCCGGTGTGAGAGTACGTGGTAGATGCGCTCGCGGTGTTTGAGACCAAGGTGTTGTAAGAGCCTGAGCCAACACGGTATTCGATTTTGTATCCGGTTATCGGATAGCCGCCGTTGTTTGATGGAGGAGACCACGAGAGGTTGACTTGCGTCGGAGACGCAGGAACTGCGCTAAGACCAGTTGGCGCATCAGGGTTAGTTCCCGAGGAGGAGGATGTTGGTGTTGCAGACGCTTCGGACGAAGAGGCACTTGTTCCAACAGAATTAATCGCATACACGTGATAGGTGTAAGTTTGATCAGTTGTTAGCCCAACGTGAGAGTAAGTAGTAGACGTGTTCGCGGTGTTTGAGACCAGTACTGAATAAGAGCCGGAGCCAACACGGTATTCGATTTTGTATCCAGTTATAGTCGACTGACCATCATTTGACGGAGCAGACCAGAAAAGGTTGACTTGCGTCGGAGACACGGCAGTCACAATAAGGCCAGTTGGTGCATCCGGAACACTTGCGGCGTTTGCTTCAGCATGTGTGAATATCAAAATGAGAACTAAGGATGGTAGTAACAGGGTTAGTCGATTCACGCTGGGAATGATTAACCAGAACAGGCTGATAAATACTTGGAATAAATTATTAGTGAATTAGGTAAAAATGGTTTTGGTAACATAGAACATTTTTCTATCGTTTAGGCGTTTCCATTGATTTGTACTACAGTAGGGTTTTTGTGTAAATCAATTCATGGAATGATATGGAGAGAACACGGATCGAGTCAAGCGACCTAAAGTCAGTCGGGTATGACGAGCCAACACAAACGCTTGAAATAGAATTCCGCCAGGGCGGCATATACCAGTACTTTGGGGTACCGAAAAAAATCCACGACGGTCTGATGCAGTATGCGTTCTCACATGATCAATACCATGCAAGGTACATCAAAAACAGATACAGACACAAGAAAATTCGCTGATTTTTCCAAACATCAACACCGCGCCTCAGGATTCAATCGAAGATCGTATAAGTTTGGCAGTGCAATACTAATTGGTAAAAAATGAGTTACTACAGGCCAAAACTGTGCGAGGACTGCAGACGAGTCAAATGTTCTAAAGGGTGTAACTGTGATTGCCATTACGAGCCAAGAGGATAGTCTAGTGCAAAAAGGCTTTTGATGTATGACTTGTTTTGTTTTTCATGATTAAGAGACGAATTGAAGAGATGCGTGTGAAAACAGGCAGGAGTAAACGTTGCCTTGATTGCAAAAGACACAGGTGTGCTATCAGTTCTTGTCATTGCGAGTGCCACAAAAAGCACCACGAAGATCAGTAGCAGATATGTCTGATGAATCAGACCCTACTTTGGTTTGGCGTATTTTTCCAGGACTGCAGATTCTCCAAGATTGCGTATCTCATTTGTCAGTTCATCTAAGAGTTTAATTCCGTGTAAAATTGATTCTTTATCCAGCTTCTTGTTTTCTAGCTTGCTTTTTAGGACCAGCTTTTCATTGTTTACAAAACTCAAAAGGCCTATGCTGTCTTGCATGTTCAATCCAACATAGAATTGGACGTACTCCGACACGGTTGTGATTCCCATGTTTTGATGCAGTCTTTCCAGTATTTGATTCAGTCTTTATTCAACCGAAAACATGTTATAAAAGAAATTTGAAATACAGCCATGTTTCCAGAGTTGCTTTTTTTGTTTGGTTGCATTCCTGAAATTACAAAAGATTGCCAAGACATGACAAACGCATCAAGCACGTATCTTGGAATAGCGGTGGGCGCTGCAATAGGCGGCATAATTAGCTGGTGGGTATACTATCGTCAAAAGAAAATCGCTGAAATTCAGGATTTGACTTTGAATCGGATAAAGGCATATGACGAAAATCACGAGATTGTCCTAAAAAGAATACAGGATCTTGATTTGCGTCATGAAGAAATCTTGAACAAGATTTTGGAGATCGCCAAGAAGATCGACATTGTCATAGAGAAACAGAAGGCGATTGAATCGAAAAAATCATCCGATGCGGACTAATTAGAATTAGCGCTTGTCTTTGCGTTGTGGGATGCTAATGCGGGACTCTTTGCAAGTCAGAATTAGCAGCTGAAAAACTAATTGAGATGGAATCAGGATTATCTGCGCGTATGAAAAACTCGCTTGTCTTACAGGTGTTTGGCATTATTAGGCCGGAGATTTTCACGGTGAGAGACTCTTTGTCAGAGCGCATCTCCAATTCAGGGGAATAAAGCTTGTTTTTTCCGGCACATGTTTCGATTGTTACGACGTACAGGACTTGAAGCAGACGGGATTTTGTTATTTTGGTTATTTTTACAGTTTTTTCTGGCGTCGTATTTTTGATGTCTTTGAGAGTCGACTTGGGTTTGTAAGTGATTTTTGAGTCTGCCAGAGCAGGGCTAGAAAGGAGCGACAAAATCGCAATAAATGCAAAAAATCCCGTCATTTTGTTCATTGAGAGCAAATACAGGTTTTATGATTTAAGAATTTTTTAGAAAACCATAACTGAATGTGACGATTTTACGATGAAGAGATTTGTTTTATCTTTTCTAGCGCAGTTGCAATATTCGGATAATCGGTCACCGCCATAGCATTATCAGAGATTAATTTTGAGTAGAATTCGTCAGTTCCATTTTGCGCTTTTTGGATGTCAGAATGATAGCACATCAGTGCTCTTTCGTAGAGAGGCACGTCCGCTTGTAGGTCCACAATGGTTTCAGGGCGCCCTAGCGCATTGTTTATTTTTGATATTGCAGGATCTATCATTGGTCCAGTCTTGTTTGCTTCTTGAAGAACAATTTGGGCAAACATCGGCGCATTTGTTAGTTCTGGAGAACGTCCGATGGACTTTAATCTTTTTTTATAATGGTTTAAAGATCGCAAAATAATCTCATATCCCCCCTCGTCTTTGAGATATATTCCTCCAATCCAAACTTGGGACATTTTTTTGAGTCAGGTTTTATTCAATAAATTGCTTATCAATGACTGAGAATCGATAGTTCTTTTGTGTCTGTTATAAAAATGGCATCGATATTGTTTGAAAACATGAATTGACACGTTTTTCAAATTAGCCGATATTCGATATTTTATGAAAGCCATTCTCATCAGTAAGAACGGTAATGAGTTTCTTATAATGGAGTGACACATGCAGTTTATGAACAAAAAAATTCCCATTGCAATCGGCGTTGCAGTAGTGATTATTGGAATCATCATAGTAGGTAGCAAGGCGTACTTTGGCGATTCTGCAACCGAGATGCCAGGTGAGGAAAAAATTGAGAAGTCGTTAAACCTTCAAGAATCCAGCAATACAAAAACCGGAGAAGCCAATGAGGCGGGAGAAGCTAACGAAGCTGGAGAATCTGGCGAAACGAGACCATAGAACTAGAAAAAATATCTAAAAAAATAAAACGATTTCAAATCCCAACCATTTTTGAGAGCATCTATTCTATTAGCGGCTTTCCGCAAACAGAGCATTTTAGATTGATAGTCTTCATCGCATAGTCCTGGGATTCGTTTACCTCTATGCACTGTTTTCCACCCTGCTTGCACAAATGACAATATTCGTTTACCATGATGTATGATATTTACAGTAGATAATAGCAATCTGTTTGTAAATATCAAACAGTCTATTGTAAGAAAGATTTTCATCATACCACGTTTATAACGTCGGTTTTGCCATCACATCACACCAGATGATTCGCTCATACAAAATTGCAATTATCGCATGCATGATTTCAGCCATAAGCATTTCCGTTTTGGCATTAGATATCATACTCTAGACAGCCGTAAACGAAAAGTTCTGAAATAACACTGTCAGAAAATCAAAACTCTGACAATCATCTGAGATTGTTTATTTTCTTTTCAAAAATGTCAATCATTTCGTTGACCATATAGTCGCCATCATGTACATTGGTCATTCCCACTATTTTCTTAATTCGGGCCATCGTTGCATTAGTAAGGTGTAGTTGCGGCATACGTTACGACAGTCTCGTTGATATTTAAAGGAGAGATTTGAGTAGGTTGTTTTTACTCTTTATCGATGAATTCGTCTGCAGTTGGCGGTTCTGGACTTAGGCCCTTTCTCTTTCTAATGTCTGCAATCAACGTTGCCTGGATTGATTTTGGAATTGGTGACCATGCCTTAAAGTGAGTGTTCCACATTGCCTTTCCAGCAGTTTGCCCTCTCATTATTTCAGCCAAATCAAATGTCTCAGATGCGGGAACCTCTCCAGTAACAATGCTTGTGATTCCTTTTTGCTGCATGTCCAAGACCTTGCCTCTTTTTCCAGACAAGACAGATGCGACGTTACCAATCATGTCCTGTGGAACCCTGACTTCAATTCCAAGCAACGGTTCCAATAAGATCGGACTCGATTTTAGCATTGCACCCATGCATGCACGTCTCGATGCAGGACCTAACTGTGACAGGCCTCTGTGTGCAGTGTCCTCGTGGGGTACAAAGTGAGTAAATGTAAATTTACAGTTTCTTACCTGCTCTTTTGCAAGCGGCCCTTCCTTCATTACATCCTCAAAGCCAGACAAGATAGAGTCGCTTGATTCTTGGATGAACTGGACACCTTTTGTTCCATTAATCATTACGTTTCCACGAGAATCAAATCTCATGATGTTTTTAGAAACATCGGAATCCCATCCCTTTGAACGCAATATGGCGGCAACCTCCTTTTTGTCCTTCATCTCAGAGAGCTGTCCGCTTCTAATCATGTCTGCAATTTCTGGCTCTAGTGGCTCCACTCTCATGAAAATCTTGTTGTGCCTGTTCGGAGACTTTGCCATGACTGCGTCAGTGCCGCTCAATATGGTTTCCCTATAGTTGATCAAAGGCTGCGACGTTACTACTTGCACTCCGGCATCCGCAATCAGCGATGCCGCGATTTCAAGGTGAAGTACGCCCATTCCGGCAATGACTGTTTCTCCGCTTTCCTCGTTGATTTTGACAACGAGGTTTGGATCCTCAATGGTGATTCTGCGCAATGCCTCGACTAGTTTTGGCAGGTCCTTCGGGTGCTTTGCCTCAACTGCAATCTGAACTACAGGCTCTGAAACATACTTGATTCCCTCAAATAACGCGACATCTTTTACGGTTGACAGTGTCTGGCCAGCTCGTGCCTCTGTCAGCCCAAGCAGTGCAGGAATGTTTCCGGCGCCAAGTTCTCCCACCATTTCTCTTTGGTTTCCCATGAAAAAGTTTACAGATTGGATTTTTCCCTCGCGTTTAGTGTCAATAAGATTTACAGTTTGTCCGTCCCTCAGTGTGCCTGCAAACAGCCTTCCAATTGCAACAGGCCCTGCCGCAGGATCCATTGCCATGTTTACAATCATCATTACTGCCGGTCCCGTGTCATCGCAATTCAAAAGTGCCTTACCGATGTCAGAGTCCAAGTCACCCTTCCAGATTTTTGGAATTCTGTATTTTTGTGCCACGTGTGGCGGAGGATGATGCTTTACGACCATTCCAAGGACAGCTTCTGCCAGTGGTGCTTTCTTTGCGAGTTCTTCGACGCTTCCGCCTTCAGAGTATGCCGTGAAAATATCCTTAAATGAAATTCCTTTTTCCTTCATGATGTCAATGTTAAAGCCCCACCTGTCCTTTGCAGAGCCAAACGATACGCTGCCGTCCTGAATTGATACCTTCCATTTTTCCTTGTATTCAGGTTCTGCGTATGTGTCGATTAATCCGTTAAAAGTAGTAATGATGTTCACAAGCCATTCTTGCATTTTTTCTGGAGTTAGCCTTAGTTCTTTTATGAGACGGTCGATTTTGTTGATGTATAGAACTGGCCTGACGCGTTCTTCTAGCGCTTGTCTTGTTACGGTTTCAGTCTGAGTCATTATTCCTTCCACTGAATCAGATACCACAACTGCGCCGTCGATTGCCCTCAGGCTTCTTGTTACTCTTCCAGTAAAGTCAATGTGTCCAGGAGTATCAATCATGTTTATGACGTATTCCTGACCTGCTTTTTCATAGAGCAAGGTAACGTTTGCCTGAACGATTGTCATTTGTCTGTCCTGCTCAAGCTTCATCGAGTCCAAGGCAAGTGCGCGCCCCGCTGCGGATGGCGCAATGATTCCGGCATATCCAAGCAAGCTGTCGCTCATGGTTGTTTTTCCATGGTCTACGTGGGCAATTACACCAAAGTTCCTAATCAGGTTCTTGTCTTTGATGATCTTTAGGATCTGCTCTGTTGCCTTGTACTTCATATTTGAATGAAATCTTTCTAGAACACATATTAAATCTTCTGCA
>SCVO01000061.1 GCA_004322465.1 Candidatus Nitrosotenuis sp. | reverse complement strand
TTATCGATGCTCTCGTCCAGTACTTTTACTGCCATGTCGACTGACATTTAATTCACTTATTGGCTCTCCTAACGAGGTAATATATTAAAATTTCATTGGTGTATGAGTTTTAATCAGTAGGGCAACTTTGAGACTTTTTTGGCAATATTGCGCACTATCTCAGACAAGATCATACTGCCATCTTTTTTTGTAGCCTTTGTGGGATCACCCCAGACGCCTGTTTTTGTTGCCCGAATAAAGTGCGTGGACGCAAGCTTGGATATCTTTGATTTTTGTCTTGGGGGCATCTTGTCTATGACGAGCCCTTTCCTTGCAAGTCCCATCCTGACTTTGCTTGACACTGCAAGCATGAGCGAAGTCTCCACAAATCCTGCATGATCAAACTCTTGACTCATGTGGTGCCAGTATGAAATCACAAAAACTTTGACTCTGGAAGTCTTTGATATTTTGCCTGCTATTCCGGATAACGCCTCCTGGTTTCCATGATGGCCGTTTAGGATTATTATTTTCCTGATGTTGTTTTCGCCAAGTGATCTGCAAATGTCCACCATCTGGTTTTGCAGGGTTGTACTGGTTACGCTGAGATTGAAAAACGGGGCATGCTCAAAGGAAACGCCATACGTTACTGTGGGCAAAAGCAGGAGATTGCATTTTTTTGCCACCCTTTTTGCGACCTCTGTTACTATGTCCGAGTCAGTTGAGACCGGCAAGTGCGCGCCGTGCTGCTCAAGCGAGCCTACGGGAATTATGGCTACCTGTTTTTTTGTCTTGATTATTTTCCTAAGGTCTGGATCAAAGTTGTTTTGTACGTCTGTCACTTTGTATACACTTTTCTCCAATTGACCTCAAGCTTTCCTTCAAGGTGCATCTTTACTGCTTTAAGCAAAGTGTCTGCTTCAAGCTTTTGTCCTTTTTGCCTTATGGATTCTAGAGTGTCTTTTGGACCTACCTTAAAGGAGTCTTGGAAGATGATTGGACCTTGGTCAAGCTCCTCTGTGACATAGTGGGCAGTAACGCCGACAATTTTTGTTCCCCTCTCAAAGGCCTGCGCATAAGCAAAGGCGCCTGGGAATGCGGGTAACAGCGACGGATGAATGTTGATTATTCTGTGTGGGTATCTCCAGACAAAGTTTGGCGTCATGATTCTCATGTATCGCGCAAGTACCACTAGATCAATGTCATACTGTTTTGAAATCTCGATTAGTCTGTTCTCTGCCTCAGTCTGATCCTTTTCTTCAATGACTACAAACGGAATCTTTGCCTTTTTCGCCATTGCCTCCAGCGTTCTTTCTGTTCCGACGATTACGCTGATTCTGCCTTTGAGCTGACCCTTTGCGTTTGCGTTAAGCAACGCTTCCAGGCAATGCGGCTCCTTTGTGACGAACAATGCAATGTTTTTGTGCGAATTGATCTCGTGGTATATGCTTACCTCCATCTTGATCTTTTTTCCGAGGTCCTGAAGCTCCTTGTCGAATTTTTTGATGTCGATTTCCTTTGAGAACGACGCCTCAAGGTGCATGCCGAACAGTCCCTTTATGACATTCTGATTTACCCGCTCAATGTTACCGTCTCTTTGAAATATGAAGTTGGTAAACGACGCAACGATTCCCTCGTTGTCCTTTCCAACAACTGTGATACCTATTCGGATCCTTTTCACAGAATTGTATCACGGACTGACCTTATTAATTCTCTAGTCTGATTTTGGATATTTTTTGTAAAAAGAGTTTATGGTGCGGAGAGTGGGATTTGAACCCACGAACTCCTAAGAGATAAGGGCCTAAACCTTACGCCTTTGACCGGGCTGGGCGACCTCCGCAGTGATGCTCCA
>SCVO01000060.1 GCA_004322465.1 Candidatus Nitrosotenuis sp. | reverse complement strand
CTATAGTTTGCTCTAGTGCAGAATCAGAACCCATTATTTTGGGCTCAAATCCTAATAGATTTTAATGTTTGGAAAGATTTTAAACTCCTCCCAAAAACGATAGATTGTCTTGGTAGTTGCAGATCTAAAACTTGGAAGTGTAATTTTGCCTAGGACTGAATCTCCTCAGGTAGTTTCTCGACTTGCCGAGTTTGAGTGGTTTCATAAAATAGAAACAGAGAATGATTTGGTAACGCCGGAAATTGACGACCTGCTACTTAGGGCTCAGAAAATGTACCAACTAGTAGATGATGTGGTAAAGGGCCTGCAGATTCCACTTCAGGTTGGAATCATGGAAATTCTCTTCAAGGGAACTGTAATCAAAAAGAAGCGGTATGAGTTAGACGAGGTTGAAACAATCATTTCTGACTTGGAAAAGAAGGGTCCGGGTGTAATAGAAAATGCTGCCAAACTACTTGGTGATCACGCATCAACACAGCATTCCGTTGAGGAATATTCAACAATAAAGGAAACGCTTGACATCGTAAAGAAGCTCAGCGTAGATCTCGGCGGATTTGGCCTAATGAAATATTTTTACACGAATCTATTTGTGATAAATTCCACTGACTATGACGAGATTTCTCGTACACTGGAAGGAATTGTAATTTACAAGTACGAGTTAGAGTCAAAAGACAAAGTTGCAATATTGGTAATTTCTGACGCAGTCGATTCTCAGAAAGTTCTCAAGGTTTTGCGTACATTCAACGCGAATCCATTTGTCATTCCGCAGGGACTTCCACAGATACCTAGTCAGGCATATTCATTAATAGAATCAAAGCTTGCCGAGCTGGTAAAAAAAGAGAAAACCCTTGCAGGAGATATTGCAAAGGTAAAAAAATCAATCCGTCGTGATATTCTGTCTTTGCATGAGAGCGCATTTATCGCAAAAGAGGTTCTCGAAACACTACGCAAGCCGGGAGGAACAAAGAGGTTTGCAGTAATTCAGGGGTACATTCCAAAGAGAATGGAATCCAAGTTTAAAGAAGTTACAAAACAATGGATGTCAGTAACAGAAGACATTACGGATCCAAAGCTGCTCCAAAATGCGCCAACCCTGTTTGAAAACAAAAGATGGATCAGAACTTTTGAGGTAATCACCCAAAGTCAGGGAATTCCAAAACGAGGAGAGGCGGATCCAACCCCAATGATTTCCCTCATGTGGCCAGTATTCTATGGAATAATGTTTGCAGACCTAGGACACGGTCTTTTCCTCATGGCTCTTGGTTTGTTATTCAAATTGAAAGGACAGGGCGTCATGTCAAGATGGGGAATGCTAATTGCTATTTCCGGCGCATCCGCCGCTGTTGCAGGTGTTGGCTCTGGTGAAGTCTTTGGGTTCCATTTGATACACATTCCTGCAGTCGAGTCTATCTTAGAAGGACCGTTAAAGCCAGTGTCTTGGCTAGTAGGAGTAATCAGTGTCGGCGAGCTGACCTTTGCGCAAGTGATTACAATTCTCAAGGTTTCAATATTTTTGGGAATAGTTCATTTGGTTTGGGCATTCTTGCTTCGTATTAGAAAACTAGTCAGAGACGGACACATGATGATGGTGATCACAGAGGCAATACCGAACCTGACTCTGTACGGCGGAATCGTTGTAATCATGATGTGTGGAATTGGCTCTAGTTATGATGTCATGAACATGTATTCTAGATCACACGACGAAGTAGTTCCTTGGGTGACCGTATTCCTTGGCGATTGGGCCAGAGTGTGGATTGTTACAAGAATTGCAGGCATAATCATAATCGGTTCTATGGCAACCATGATGGTTGGTGGAATTTTGCACGCAAAGCATCATCCTGAGGACGGCGGAAGCGCAGTCAATGTGATAATCGAAGTCTTCCTTGGAAAGACAGTAGAATGTCTTGCGCACACACTCAGTTATGCACGAATTGGCATCATGCTCTTGGTACACGCCGCATTATTACTTACAGTAAACAACGCCTATCAGTCACTCGGGGGCTCTTCATCTCCAACTGCAATGGCAATGATAATTGGCGGAAATCTTGGAATCATGATGATTGAGGGACTAATCGTATACATCCAGTCACTCAGACTTCACCTATACGAATTCTTTACAAAGTGGTATGACGGAGGAGCACAACCATTCAGACAAGTTGTCCCAGAAATGTTATACAATAAACTAATCTGGAAACGCAAATAATTAGACAACTGGCAGTTCTGGCTTATTTCCCCATTCTCCCCAAGAGCCAAGATATACTTTGACATTTTTGAACCCAAGTCTTTTTAGAGCCAGAAAAGAATTTGCCGCTCGGTATGCGCCTTGGCAGTAGGTGACAATTTCTGCATCCTTTGGAAATTTGTACAATTCGGAAAGTGTGGTTTGGTCTTTGATTGTCCCATCATTGGAAAGGTTGCGGTTCCAATCTATGTTAATTGCATTTGGAATGTGTCCACTCCTTGCCGCCCTGATCACCAATCCGTCGTATTCCTCCTTTGATCTTGCATCTATGATTGTAAGTCGGTCTATGTTTTCTTGGATGTACTCGAATCCAGTGATTATATCCGGGTTTATCTTGCCAGAAAACTTTGTTGGCTTGAAGCCATTTGATTTTGTTTCAAGCGGATGATTTTCTGCTATCCATCTCTTTATTCCGCCATCAAGCATGAAGACGTGATCATGTGAAAAGTACAGTAGAAGCCAGACTCCGCGCGCTGCAAGCATTCCTGAGACATTATCGTAGAACACTGCCTTTGTTGATTCTGTAATTCCTATAAATGAGAGAATTTTTTTGCCTTGTTCATTAAATGACTGCAAGCCCTCTTTTGACGTATCAAACCAGTGAAATGCGAAGAGATCTAAATTTACTGCCCCCGGAATGTGTCCTTGGGAGTATTCCTTGAAGGATCTTGTATCAACTAATACGAGGTTTGGGTTATCAAGTTCTTTTGCAAGTTCAGTTGTTGTAATTAGCATAATTCAACTGGAAGGAGGAAATCTAAATTCATTATCATATAATAAAAACAAAAAGAAGAGAAAAGTTTAGGTTTTCTATTCGTTTACGTATGCTCTTTCCCCGTGTTGTGCTAGGTCGAGTCCGATCTCCTCTTCTTTAGGAGTAACCCTGATTCC
>SCVO01000059.1 GCA_004322465.1 Candidatus Nitrosotenuis sp. | reverse complement strand
GTGCCAAGGGTGGGACTTGAATCCACGACAGCTCGGTCTTCAGCCGAGTGCTCTCCCAGGCTGAGCTACCTTGGCGTCAATTTTTCTGTAAACTGGGGGGAATTAAAGTGTCTTTTCTTTGATTGATCTACGGTTTCCAGACTATGTCGCTTGTTCCACTTCGCTTGTTGACTGCTCGTGCAAGCACAAACAAAAGATCCGACAACCGATTGAGGTACTTTTGACAGTGTGGGTTGATCTGCTCGTTTTTTGATAAAGCGACAACGCTGGTCTCTGCTCGTCTTGTTACGGTCCTTGCCATGTGCAACTGTGCCGCAACTTGATGGCCTCCAGGGAGTATGAAGTTTGTAAGGGGGCTCAGCTCCGCCTCGAATCTATCGATGTTTTTTTCCAGGTTTTCAACCATTTGCCCTGTTATCCTGTTTGTCGAGTTTTTCAAATCTGGGTTGGATAGATCAGAGCCTGCGACAAACAACTCGTTTTGTATAATCCTGAGCAATTCCTTGATGTCTGCATCAACTCCGTATGACAGTGCAACGCCAAGACAAGAGTTTGCCTCATCCACTGCGCCATACGCAATAATCCGTAAATCATATTTTTGGACCCGTCTTCCGCCCTGCAGTCCTGTAGTTCCGTCGTCTCCTGTTTTTGTGTATATTTTCAAGTAAGAGGATTTTCAGATTCGCAGTTATTATCTTGTTCGAATTTTTACAAAATAATTTTTCGCCCGGCACGATTTCCTTATAGGCTTGAGATGTGTGATCAGAGCATGGCAAAAAAAGCTACATGCCCCTATTGCGAATCCGAGTTTGATAGCAATGAGGACCTTTCACGACACATTGATAGAATCCACGGCGATTCCGGCTTGCTGGAAGGCTCTACCAAAAAATTCTAATCCGAATTAGGAATCAACACCCAAATTATTTTGATAATTTTCATTAACCCTTAGATAAGTTAATAGAATATTTGAAATGTATTGGTATGAATGATTGAAGATTTTCTAAAGACTGCCCTAAAACTAAAGACCATTCCAAGACAGGGATGGATAAACAAGCTTGGCATCAAGTACCCAGAATCGGTCGCGGATCATTGCTATTCTATGGCTGTGATGGCGATGCTGTTTTCTGATCTAAAAAAACTCGACACCGAAAAAGTAATCAAAATGACTCTTCTGCACGACTTGGCAGAATCGATAACCGGAGACCTTACGCCGGACGATGCGACAAAATCAAAAAAGGAAAAACTGGAAACCCTTGCCATGAAAAAAATTCTCGCCAGTTTGCCAAAATCCCTCAAGTCAGAGTATGGAAAACTCTGGGCGGAATACCAACAAAACAGCACAAAAGAAGCCAAACTTTTGCACCAAATCGACAAACTGGAAATGGCATTGCAGGCAGAACACTACAAAAAGAAGGGCTACACAAAAAAACAATTAAAGCCATTTTTTGATTCGGCGAAAAACGGAATAACGGATACCTCGCTCAAAAAAATTCTGTAAGATTTAGAAATACCGGTCGTATGATTTCTGATGTGGCAGAACAAGAAAAAGACGAGCTGATTCGCGCCCAAAACGAGCTTATCGGAATACTCTTTGAGATAATAAAACGGCTTCAGGCAAACAATACCCTTGATGAGGAGTATTTCCAGATTATCGCGAGTGATCAGGTCCGCGACACTGAGAAAAAACGTCTGGATGAAATTCTAACGCAAAGAACAGAAAACGGCAAGATCGTCGCAAAACTTTTGGAAAAACTGCAGCCTATCTAGCAGCCACAGTCATCGCCGTCATGATCCGATATGATGCGAAGTTTCTTTCCGCCCTGCTCAAACCTTGCCTGCACGTAATGTGAGATGTTTGTTATTCGAACTATTGTCAGCTTGTGCTTCCAGCTCCCCTCGTTTTCAAACCATGACTCTATTTCGTCGACATCGTAGTATTCTCCGCTTTCAAGAATTCTGAGAAACACGTCTCGGATTAACTGCTCGTCTTGGTCCGTCAGATTTTTCTTGTCATACACCTGGGTCGTGATTTCATTTAGACGGATTATGGTATTGTTTGATAGCGGCATAACTCTCATGCCTTGCTACACGATATAACAATATTGCAAAGGTGTAGGTTTTAATAATTAATTTTACACAACGAGTCATGCAGTATTTTCAGGCATTAAAGATGGGACAAAAAAGAGTCCAGGCCTCGCGGGACTATCTTAACAAGCTGACAAACAATCGTGCAATGCCTGCACTTGCACTGCGCGACACAAAGTCGGATGTCTGGGAGCCTGTAGGCGAAGAAAACTATTACGCCGTAGTTGACGAATCCAGCGGATTTGTTCTGACTGACACAAGCGGATACATCATAGCCATATGTGACAAGGGCGGTTTCTCAAAGACCCTAGTCCAAGGGGTGACGCAAGAGCAAAAAGAACAGATTGTCAAGGAGTTTGAAAAGGACAACGTGCCGCAGTTCAAAGGCAAAGTAATTCTTCCCGTGTGACATAAAACCAGAAAACTAGAGCCGGTGTCAACTATTGTACATGCAAGAGATTTTAAATTCTGTCAGGTGGATATTCTCAGAATGAAGTTTTCAGCCGAAGTCGAGGTAAAGGGGCACCTAATAGACTCTATGATACTTACCAAAATCTTTGACGTTGTAATGGACATGGGAGGAGAATTCGAGGTTCTTGACATGCAGGTTGGCAAGAAGAAAAAGGATCCAAGCTATGCCAAACTACAGATTCAGGGAAAGACCCAGGACCACCTTGAAAAACTGCTGGAGCAGGTTTACAGGGCAGGCGCCATGTCTACAAAAGAAAAGGCAATCGTGCTCAAGGCGGCGCCAAAAGACAGGGTGATGCCGGATAATTTCTACAGCACCACAAACAATGCTACGCAGGTGTTTCTTGGCGGAAAATGGATTGATGTGGAGAACACCATGATGGACAAGTGCATTCTAGTCCAGGGCGGAAAGGCAATGTGCATCCCAATTAGAGATGTAAAAAAAGGCGACAAAATTGTAGTAGGCGAAGATGGAGTCAAAATAACACCTCCTGAGCGCCCACGTGACGGTGCAAACGTCTTTGAGTTCATGGGCAGCAGCAGCTCAAGCGAGAGGCCAACACAGCACATTGCAAAAAAAGTGGCACAGGATATTTTCAAGACAAAAAAAGCAGGAGGAAAGATCATAATTGTTGGGGGTCCGGCAATAGTCCATACTGGGGCAGCAGACTCTGTTGCGGAACTAATCCGATTGGGATACATTGACGGGCTTTTGGCAGGAAACGCGCTTGCCGTTCACGACATCGAGTATGCAACACTTGGCACGTCGCTTGGCATGAATGTGCACGACGGCTCGCTTGCAGTCAAGGGGCACAGAAACCACATGGAGGCAATCAATTCTGTTTTCAAGTCCGGCTCAATTGCAAACATGGTTAAAACAAAAAAACTGACGCGCGGGATAATGTACGAGTGTGTAAAACGAAAAATTCCGTTTGTTTTGGCAGGATCAATCCGCGACGACGGCCCACTACCTGATGTCATAACAGACATGGCAATTGCGCAGAAAAAATACAAAGAGGTGCTAAAGGGGGCAAAGATGGTCATCATGATATCGACAATGCTCCATTCCATAGCGACAGGAAACATGCTTCCGGCACATGTCAAGGTGATAGTAGTTGACATCAACCAGCCAACCGTAACCAAACTGATGGACAGGGGAACATGGCAGGCGTTGGGAATCGTATCTGATGTAGGGGCATTTCTGCCGCTTGTTGCGCGTGAACTAAAGGCCCTAAGGAACTAAACCTGGGTTATTTCGCCCAAAATGTGAGGGTTTTCAAGGGCAGATGTATCTCCTGTGTCCTCTCCGAGCAGCTTTGCCTTGAGGAGGCGCCTCATCACTTTTCCAGTTCGTGTTTTTGGCATGTCCGATATGACGCGGATAATCTTTGGTTTTGCAATCTTGCCAATTTTCTCAGATATGTAATCCTCAATTTCTGACTGGATTGTCTTTTGATCAGTCTTGTCCTTTAGCACAACAAACAGCGCGATTGCGTCACCAGTAATCTTGTCCGGAATTGAGATTGCCGCGGCATCTGCAATTTTTTTATGCGTTATCACTACTTGCTCGATTTCAACGGTGCTTAGTCTGTGGCCTGAAACATTGATGACGTCGTCTACTCTGCCATACATGTACCACAGCCCGTCGTCATCGACCATCACATAGTCCCCGTGAAACCACACGTCCTTGTACTGGCTCCAGTAGCTCTGGAGGTACCTTTCAGAGTCGTTGAGCAGGCCCCTTGTCATGGTCGGCCACGGGGATTTGACCACCAAGAATCCTTTTTTGTTTCGAACTGATTTTTGGTTTTCATCAACTGCATCAAGATCAAACCCAGGACATGGTATGCCGACAGTTGTCGGTTTTAATTTCATTCCCGGAAATACTGAAAGCATTGCTCCGCCAATTTCTGTTCCTCCCGCAAGATTCATGATTGGGATTTTCTTGTTTCCGACTTTCTCATAGAGCCACAACCACGACTCTTCGTCAATTGGCTCGCCGGTTGTCGGAATTATTCTGATTTTGTCCAGGTTGAATTGTTTTCTTGGCTCTACTCCGTACTGTCTGAACATTCGTACCGCAGTAGGGGAAGTCCCGAAAATTGTCACCTCGTATTTTTCCAGCATCTTCCACATCTTGTCAGGGTTTGGCCAGTCAATGGCGCCGTCGTAAATTATCGCAGTTGCGCCAATTTCCAAAAGTCCATAGACGTTCCAAGTCTGGCCGGTTATCCATCCAATGTCTGCAGTCCAAAACAAAATATCATCTGGCTTTAGGTCTATCAGGTATGATGCCTGGTGGCCCGCGTATACCGAAAAGCTTCCATGGGTGTGAATTACGCCCTTTGGCCTGCCAGTCGTGCCAGAGGTGTACAAAATAAACAACGGATCCTCCGAATCCATGGACTCTGTCATGTACGAGTCCGGCTGATCCTCCATCAGTTCGGAATAATCCAGAACAGAATCTGAAAAGTCATACCTGTCTATTCTTTTGTATGGAACGACAATTAATTTTTCAATCTTTGTGTCCTGTATGGACTCTGGCAGCGTCCTTTTTTGCGATATCGGGTTTCCCTTTCGCGTGAACCCGTCGGACACAAAAAGAACTTTGGCGTTGCAGTCCTGAAGCCTGATTTTTAGCGACTCCGTGCTGTATCCGGAAAAAATTACGGTCTGGACTGCGCCGATTTTTGCACACGCCAGCATTGCAACTATTGCCTCAAAAATCATCGGCATGTATATTGCGACAACGTCTCCTTTTTCGACATCTAGGGATTTTAGCGCGTTTGCAAGCTTGCTTACCTCGATTTCAAGCTGCGAATACGTGACTGCCTTTTCTGTGCCGTCTTCGGACACAAAGCAGTACGCAATCTTGTTTGGAGTTTTTTCTGCAAATTTATCTACAGTTGAGTTTATGATGTTTATCTTTCCGTCTGGAAACCATTTGGGCCACTGCTTGCCCTTTGAAAAATCCGAAACAACCGTGTATTTCTTATCCCAAACTATCCCAACGTCCTCGCTTACCGCATCCCAGAACCAATCTGCATTAGCTTTTGATTTTTTACCAAGATCGGCAAACGACTCGACATTGTGCTTTTTCATGAACCGAATGATGTTTGACTTTTCAGTCTGCTCCTTTGTCGGTTTGAAAATAAAATTACTCACGTGACTCTTCTCAAAGTCTGTTTGGCATAAATGGATTATGATATGTCTATTCCAAGCCGTCTTGCACACGAAATTGCGGCCTTTCCGTCGTCCTCGGAGATACCAGCATGTCTGAATTTTTCAGTCCATCCTGTGTCTGTTCCGCGGGTGTTTTCAAGATAATACTCCCTGAGCGTGCTGGCTACTTTGGTGCTGATTTCGTGCCTGATTTTTGCAGGCTCTGCGCCATTTAGATGCGAAAATTCAGGCAGATTTGACATTATTCTGACGATTTCTTCCTCATCTGGCTCCAGAATGGAATCCATCTACGTGGAAATTTTCTCTTTGAGGATCTTTAGCGTCAGGGTGGGATCCGCAGTGCCCTTTGTCTTTTGCATTACCTTTCCTACCAAATAGTTGATTGTCTGGGGGTTTTCCCTTGCCTGCTGCACCGCAGTTGGCTCTTGGGACATGATCTCTGTTATTATTTTTCCAAGTTCGCCCTCATCGGATATCTTGGCAAGGCCAGTCTGTGAAACTATCTCGGATACTGATTTTCCGGTCTTTACTATTTCCTGCAGTGCGTTTTTTGCAGAGCTGCGGGTCACCTTGCCGTTGTTTATTATTTCAATCAAATCTGAAAGGTGCTTTGGGCTCAGCTTGCTCTGCTCTCTTTTTTCTCGGGTGTCTACTAGGCCCATCAGATCCGTCGTTATCATGTTTGCGATTTCTTTTGCGTTGGACTCTGTGTGTGCCTGCTCAAAGAGATCCGAGTAGTACTTGTCTGATGACAGAACGTCTGCCACCTGTACTGGGATGTTGTATTTTGTTATGTATCGCTCTTTTTTTGAGCTGATGCTCTCTGGCATGCTGCCTCTCCATTTTTCTATCGACTTGGAGTCCAGTACGACCCACGGTATGTCTCCCTCAAGGATGTATCGATAGTCCTCGTCCTCCTCTTTTGATCTCGACGATATGGTTATCTTTCGCTTGTCGTCCCAGTGCCGCGTCTCTTGCGCAACTGGTATTCCTCGCTCGGCAAGGCTTTGCTGTCGCGTCAACTCGAAATGAATTGCTTTTTCCAAGTCGTGGAACGAGCCGATGTTTTTGACCTCAACACGCAGCCCTCCCTCGATTGATACGTTTGCGTCTGCACGCATTGCGCCTTCAAGCGTCGGGTCTGAAACCCCGAGGTTCTCAAGCAAATCCGATAAAATGTTTAGAAATATTCTGACCTGCCTTGGATTGTCAAAGTCGGGCTCCGTTACAATTTCAACCAGCGGCGTGCCTGCGCGGTTGTAATCAACAAGCGTAATCTGTGTCCTCTCAGACGCTCCCTCGTAAATCAGCCTTCCCGGGTCTTCCTCAAGCTGGATTCTTCGTATTCTGATGTCCTTTCCCTCGATTGAGACCTTTCCCTGATCACCGATGCTTGTCGGGCCGTACATGTTGAGCTGGGTTATTTGGAAGTTTTTCGGCAGGTCTGGATAAAAGTAGTTTTTCCTGAAAAACCCAAGTCTCTGAGGAGTCTTGCAGTTGAGTGCCATTGCAATCATGCTTGCCTTTTCAACTGCCTTCTGGTTCAGTCTTGGCAAGGAGCCGGGAAGCCCCATGCACACTGGGCAAAGGTTGGTGTTCGGCTCGAATTCCCTATAGTTTGCCTTGCACGAGCAAAACAGCTTGCTCTGCAGGTTCGTCAGCTGGCAGTGAATTTCTAGCCCTATCATAGTGGTGCACCTGGGAGACTGGTCGTTCCCTGTAACGCATACGCTGCCTGCAATAGCTGCTTTTCCTGTAACGTGTTTGCGTGAATCTGTATTCCTATTGGCAGACCGTTGTGAATTTCAAACGGCACCGATATTGCGGGAACTCCGGTAAGGTTTGCAGTTACAGTATTGATGTCTGCCATGTACATTGCAAGAGGATCATCAACTTTTTCGCCAAACCTGAATGGGAGTATTGGGACTGTTGGGGAAATTAGAAAGTCGAATTTTTTGAATGCCTCTAGGACCTGTCTTTTTAGCTTGCTTTTTACTTTTAGCGCCTTTAGCAGATACTTGCCTGCAAATCCTGCGGACGGGACAAATCCTCCTAGGATCATTCTCCGTGTTACCTCCGGCCCAAAGTTCTTCCTTGCCTTTGATATGTATGACTTGAACTCGTATCCCTCCAAATCCATCTGGTATCCGTATCTTATGTTGTCATACCGCGAGAGGTTGCTTCCCGCCTCGGCAGTGGTTAGAACGTAGTATGTTGCGACTGTGAACTCTACCATGTCTAGTGACATTTCCTCGATTTTTGCCCCCAACTTTTCAAACGAGTCAACCGCCCTCCAAAACGCGGACTCGACGTTTTTGTCCAGTCCTGCACCCCTGCTCATTTCCTTTATGACTCCAATCTTTTTGTCCTGTATTCCTGAGCCTATCTCTCCAAGGTAGTCCTGATTCTTTCCGTCTATCGTGGTGTTGTCGTTTGCGTCCCTTCCGGATATGTGGTTTAGAAGCAGCGCGACGTCTTCTACTCTTCTTGCAATTGGGCCAATCTGCTCTATGCTGTTTGCGTACGAGACCAACCCGTATCTTGACACCAAGCCGTATGTTGGCTTGAGACCGACCACTGAGCAAAAGCTAGCCGGGTTTCTGACCGAGCCGCCAGTGTCTGAGCCAAGTGACGCTACGCATTCTAGTGCGGATACGGATGCAGCACTCCCTCCAGATGATCCGCCCGGAACGTAATCCGTGTTCCACGGGTTTTTGCTTGGGCCGAATGCTGAAAATTCTGTCGCGATTCCCATTGCAAACTCGTCAAGGTTTGCCTTTCCGATCAGTATGGCGTCCTGAGACTTGAGTTTTGTAACGACCGTTGCGTCATATGGCGAGACGTATTCCTGCAGCATCTTTGAGGCGCACGTTGTTTTTCCGTCCTTGACCGATATGTTGTCCTTGATTGATATCGGCATTCCGTAAAACGCGCCGACTTTTTCCTTTGATTTTATTTTTTTATCAATTGCCCTTGCCTGCTCCAGGGCGTTTTCGTTAATCGAGATGAACGCGTGCACCTTGCTTTCGTGTTTGGATATTCTGTCTAGGGTTTTTGCGATGAATTCCTCCGCGGTAGTGGTTCCGTTTTTTACATTGCTGATGTATTCTAGGGCAGAAATTGCAAGACTCAAGTTAATTCATCTTTGGCGCTCGGACAAAAGTTCCCTTGTAGTTCTTGAGGTTGGTTATCAGTTTTGATTCAAATGGAATGTATTTGTCTTCCCGAAGCTCGCCAATTGTTACTTCTTGAACTGGGATTTCCTCCGATTCGATGTCAGCCTTGTCCAAAATGTCAAAATAGTTCATTATTTTCTGGATTCGCTCAAAATGTTCATCTGCATTATCAATATCGATCCTCATTAATTTTGCAACGTGTTCTATGTCTTCTTTGGTTACCAAATGTATCACCTAAGGCGTAAGCCTGTCTACGTCTCTTGGATAAAATGTAGTGTCTCTTATGTTTTCAGTGCCTGTCAGCGACATTATCAGCCTCTCAAGGCCGATTCCGCAGCCTGCGTGGGGCGGAATTCCGTAATCAAACGCCCGTAAATGGTACTCAAAGGCGTCTGTCTTGAGGCCCTTGTTCTTCATTCTTTCTTCCAGCTCTTCGCGCTTTTCGACTCTGGTGCTTCCCGATGACAGTTCCAAGTCCCCAAACATCAAGTCAAATGACTCTGAAACCTTTGGATCCTGCTTGCTTATCTTGACGTAGAATGGCTTTGGTCCAGTCGGCCAGTCCTTGATAAAGTAAAATCCGCTTAATCCAATTTTTTTGAGGTTTGACGGGTATAGGTCGTCACCCCACTCTGTCTTTGCTCCAGCCTTTTGCATTTTTTCGACAAGTTCTGTGTATGTGTATTGTGGAATGGTATCTGGTAATTCCGGAACTATGAATTCGGAATCGGAATTTTCCTTTGCATAGTCCTGGACAGTCTTGATTGAAACTTTGATCACCTGTTCGATTCGGCTCATCATGTCGGTATAGTCGATGTACGCCTCTTCCATGTCTATTGAGATTGCCTCGGAGAGATGTCTGTTTGTGCGTGACGGCTCCGCTCTAAATATCGGCGCAATCTCAAAGACCTTTTCAAAGCTCATCGTCAGCTGTTCTTTGTACAACTGGGGTGACTGGGCCAAGAACGCCTCCTTGTTGTAGTAAAATATTGGAAACAGTGCAGCTCCGCCCTCAGTTGCAGTGGCAATCATTTTTGGAGTGTTGATTTCCAAAAACCCGTTATCGTAAAAATAATTCCTGATTGACTTTAGCACAAGACTTCTTGCCTTGAAGACATGCTGCAGTGATTTTCGTTTAAGGTCAATTGGTCTGACTTCTAGTCGAGTGTCGATGTTTTTGACAGTCTTTGCGTATGGCTCAAACGGCGCTATTTTTTCTACCTCTGAGAACACCTTGAGTTCTTTTGGTATGACCTCGATTCCATTTGGGGCCTTTTCTGACGGTTTTACCGTTCCAAGTATGCCAATTGACGAGTGCGCTTTGAGGTGAGATATTTTCTCGCGAATCTCATCAGGGCAGCCTCCTGCCTTTGCAAGAACCTGGATTTCTCCCTCTTTGTCCTTTAGCATCATAAACGAAATGTTTCCGTGCCCTCGTACACTCAGAACCCAGCCCATGATTGTGACATCAGAGTCAGCCAGTGCTGGGGATAACTGATTAGAATAATGAGTCCTGCGCCATTTTTCAAGATCTGTTCCTATCATGCGATATGTTTTGCTCTGCACTCACGGTATTTATTTTAAGGCTCTGTCAAATCTACGGTTGATTGATCTGACTCATCCCAATCTAGGAACTTTGCCTTGATACCTGTCTTTTGTCTTTGAACAAGACATCGTCAATTGTTGCAATGTCAAGATCATTTAGCGTTCTTCGCTTTATCTTGCCCACAAGTGTGATGTCGCGCTTGAAGAACAGATTGACCGTCCAGTCTATGGCAACTCTGAATTTTTTCTCAAATGTTGGAAGCATTGTGAGATAGTATGTTTTCCAAATCACCCACGCTATGGTGCCGGATGTCTTGTACCCAAAGACCGACGCAATTCCGTTTCGCTTCCCAATTACTGCCATCATGCCCTTGCTCTCATAATTGAATTCCTTGTCCTGACCCCTTCCAGTAATTGAAGCCCTTAGGTTGTGCGATACAACCCTGCTTTCTCGTAATGCGTGTTGCGCTGTTGGAGGATACATGTTGCCTGTTTTTGTATCTGTTATTGCCGCGCAGTCGCCAAGTACAAACACATTTTCGTATTTTGGCACTCGGAGGCGACTGTCAGCCACCACCTTGCCCGCACTGTGCTCGCAGTCAAGACCAGATACCACGGAATCGATTGTGACGCCGGCAGTCCAGATCATAGTGCTGCATGGAATCGACTCGCCGTTTCCCAACAATACATAGTCATCTCCGGCATCAACTGCCTTTGTGTTTGGAACTATTCTGATTCCTGATTTTTGCAGGGATTCGGTGGCCTTCTTTGCAATATCTGAATCAAGCTCTGGCAATATTCCGTCCTTTGCGGCAGAGACTAGGACCATTTTGATGCGGTCTTGGGGAATGTTCCTGTAAAAATGTCTGACAGATTCTCTCACAAAATCGTTTAGCTCTCCAACTGTTTCCACTCCTGCAAATCCGCCGCCAACTACTACTAGGGTCATCAGTTTTTCCTGAATTGCCTTGTCGTCCTCTTGGTCGGCTATTTCCATCATGTGAATCATGTGGCTCTTTATGGCAATCGCGTCCTGGATTGTCTTCATCGTAAATGAGTTCTTTTCAATTCTCTTGTTTCCAAAGTAATTTGTCGTGCTGCCAAGAGCAATTACCAGATAATCATAATCGAGGATCTTTACCTTGCCGTCAAAGGTGCGAGTTATGGCAACAAGATTGTTTCTCATGTCAATCGCAGATACCTTGGCCTGGTAGAATTTTTCGTTTTTACAAAACGTTCGCAACGGAATCGAGATGTCGCTTGGATGTATTATTCCGGATGCGATTTCCGGCAGCATTGGCGTAAACAGGAAAAAATTGTCTTCGTTTACAAGGCTAATCTTTACGCTTTTGTTGTTTTTGAAGATTTTTTGCAGCTGCTGCAGCACTGAAATTCCTGCAAACCCTCCGCCAAGAATCAGTATCTTTTTTTGCTCATTTGGCGGCAAGCGCGATTCCTCTTTTTTGAATTATGAAATAGCTGCGAAACTCTTGATCTTTGCGTTGGTGATAAAACAGAATTTTGTTTTTCTCCGTGACTAATATGCCAAAAACCCTGAGGACGTTTCTGATTCGAATTACCACATACGAATAAAGTCCACTTGGAGTGCGTCCTGTACAGTACATTGTGAGTATTGGATTCTGGTGCGGCAAAAGCCCTAGTCTGTTTGGGAAAAACAGACGATTTTGCAGGTTTGTGCGTGGTTCTTTTTATCGCACACTTGAAAAATTAATTAGCGTTGCATGTTTAGCCAAACCAATGGATGAGGATTTGGGCGAGTTTGTGAGGGAGTTCAAAAAGGTTCTTGAAGACAGCCTTGAAATTTTGACGGATTTGGATTGCGACTTTGTTCAATCAAAGGAGGACGAACTGACCCACATTACAAGCATGCAGGAAGTGCACGAAGCGACTGACGATATTGCTAATTTTGCAAAAATCAAAAGGGCAGAGTCTGAGCTGATTAGAAGAAAATTCCAGTAGTCACTTGTATAGGTTCTTTAGATACGTGTCCTCTGCCACCAGTTCGTTTATTCCTGCCAAAACCCCTGTAATTATGGCGTCGTTTAGGTTAAAGACTGGCTGGGTTATCTTTCCGTTCTTGTCCTTGTAGATTATTTCAATCATTAAATCGTGCTCGTTTAGGCCTTTTTGCCTTGAGATGATGCTTGCCTTGATGATGTTCTCCGCAGAAATTACGATCTCTTTTGAATCGCTTGATGTGAATACGACCCTGTGCTTTTCTTCCCTTTTGTGTTCGAGTGCAAGTGTTCCGCCAAGGCTTGGCAAGTCCCATCCAGGATAGCCCTCCACATAATCGCACTTGTATTCCCGAAAATCAGACTTTGTGAAGTATTCCTCCGAATTTATTGAGCAAGAGTCCTTTAGGTGAATTATCTGCTCCCGTATGTACTTCCACAGGTTGCTCTCGAATCTTTTTGCGGTATAGAACTTTGTCAGGGTAGCAGCTATTCCTATCACCGGAATGACAAACAATGGTGCTGAGGACAGGAGGTTCTTTCCCCACTCGCCGCTCCCTATTGTCACCTCTACGTTATCTGGCGTTCCGTTCAATGAAATGTTTATGCTTCTCCTTGTGCCAGTGGTGGTCCTAAGAATTCCGTTCTTTCTTGCCTGAACAAAGCACCATGTCGGGGGGTTTTCCTTGTCTTTGGATAATGCCACCTCAAAACTGTGATCCTGCAAATATGTGGTAATTCTTGTTGAAAGCCTATTGATATCAAGGCAACAATCAAAAAATCGCTGCGTTTTTGCCATTTAGTATTGAATTGTCGTCATTGTGGATAAGAAGACTAGTCTTGGTGTTATGAACAGAATATTTCTGAATTTGTAAACATTAGCTTAATGCCCAATTTTAAATATCAAATATGATCATACCAACACGTAAACGATGCTGGTTACAAAAAACGAAATTTATGAAATTAAAGAGTTCATAGATTCCTTAAATTCTGAAAAGGAAAGCGCCGTGATCGTTGAGGGAAAGCGTGACTCGGCAGCTCTAAAGAGACTTGGATTTACCGAAACGGTCCTGGAATTTCACAGGTTTGGGGGCTTGACAAAGTTTGCAGACTCTGTATCGTGCCACAAGAGCCTGATCATCCTTTTTGACTCTGATAGAAAGGGCAAATACCTGACAAGAAGGGTAATTGAACAATTGGAGCGCCGGACAAGGATCGATTTGTCATACAAGAAAAAACTGGTTCAAATCACGAGAGGCAAAATTAGGGCAATTGAGGATCTCGATGGGTATGAGCAGTTTTTGTACGGAGTTGCCGGTTTTAGCTATTAGGGTCTAAAAAAATCCTTTTTAACTAATACTGTAATTAATAGCAAGTTGAAATTATTTGGTCGTAACGATAACACATGCGATAAGTGCAAAAAAAAGTTCAAGACCAATGAAGAACTGATCCATCACGCACGACATGACCATCACCACGTGATTCTAAAATGCACAGAGTGCGGCAAGGAATTCGTCCATGAAAAGGACAGACTACATCACGCAAAAGAAGAGCGCCAGAAAAAGCTGTCAAAGCGCGGATTGGATTAAATCTCGAATGTAAAAATCGTGCCTGAATCGCGTCCCTAATTTCTAATTTGCAGATGTTCAAATACTATGACGTACAATAGACACTTGACATGAGAACAGAATCATGTAAAAAATGCGGCCATGATCTACAAAAATACGACAAATGCGGTGCATGCGATGTCTGCAAGGAAGACATTGTGCAAAACTTCTGTCCGCACTGCCAGATTGTAACTGATCCGCAACACCATCGACATAATTCCACGTCAGTCTACGCTACCGTTGTATGTGGCCTACTGAACTTTTCTTACATTACGCAAGAAACCAGTCTTGTTGTGACGTGACGCGTGAATTCTTTTTGGACTTTTTTTAATTACTGCCTTATTCGATTCAGTCCTTAGTTGAACCCACACATTGTATTTTTGAGAAGATCATTCCCTTCTGAGTGCAATCATCGGGGACAGCCTTGATGCTTTCCAGGCTGGAAATATGTCTGCACTCGCACTGAGTGTAACAGGTAGCAGCCAAATTTTCAGCATGCCTTCAGCAAGAAAAATTGTAGCGATGGCTACAGTCCGTATCCATGGCAGGGTAGATCATTTGATATCAGTCTTCGTTTTGAAATACAAAAGTTAAGGCTATGGTAACTTTGTTACCTGATGCCTAGAAACAAGATTAAGGCTAACTGTCAAATCATAATTTTATGCGTTTAGTAAAAAATTCTACGCGTTCCTTTTTAATCAGAAAAACGCAATATGTGCTGGGCAAGCAGGACGATCTCTCGTCGTGAATAAAATCACGGCATCATGTGAACTTGTTTGCCTTACAAGTTTTGAATGCCGGATGTTACGGTGTCTTCACTACTGAGAGTTTTGCCGGATTTTATGGGCGCTGTGGAGAAATCAGCTTTGTGCCCTCAGTCGGCAGATCAAGACGGTTTATCTAAAACCAAACCCTAATCACATCATTGAAAACAGAATCACCAAAGGATTTAGTTCCAAAGTTTTTTGATGAAACTTCGCAGACTTATGATAGGATAGTAAACACAACTACCTTTGGAAAAGACAAATACTGGAAAAAAGAAATTATTAAAAAAATCCCCTCATGCAAGACAATACTTGACCTTGCCTGCGGTACGGGCATACTCACATTTCAAATCGCAGAGAAATTTCCAGAATCCCAAATAACTGGCGTCGACATCACTGAAAGTTACCTGAATGTGGCGCTAAGGAAGATGCTGCCGCACCATAAGATTTCCTTTTTAAAACAAGATGCCGAAAGTCTCGCTCTTGAGCAAAAGTTTGACTGCATTGTATCGTCATACATTCCAAAATACTGCAATCCCAAAGATCTAATTATGAAATGCATGAATCACTTAAAACCAAATGGGGTGATAATTCTTCACGATTTTACATACCCGAAAAACAGGATTGTCCGCATGTTGTGGGACGTTTATTTTGTAGTGCTGAATGTGCTTGGATATTTTATGCCAAAATGGAGAAGCGTGTTTGCTGATCTTCCAAAATTGATACGCTCCACAAGGTGGTTGGAAGATTATGAAGAAATTATGAAATCATGCGGGTTGAAAACCAAACGACAGTCGTTGACTTGGAACTGTTCAGCAATTTTGACAGGCATAAAGAAGATCTAACCGTATTTCCTCCGAAACGTGAAACCAGACTGACGCGTTTTGCACTATCTCGTAGTCACGCGTGATTTTTTTCCCGTCAGTGCTGATTGTGATTACGATGGACTGCCTATGCGCGATTACGCGATGTTTTTGGAGTATTGTGCCGATTCCCTCTTTTTTCCTCAAAAGATCATCCAGTATGTGCCGCGGAATTGTTTTAGAATCGAATCGTACTGTTGCGGAAACTATTGGGAATTGATCTGCTGCGATGATTATCTTTCTCAGGTATTCTGTTTGATCCATTGGAGTTTGCTCGATTACGCTGAAACTTACATTTCTTTTTAGAATGTCTGCGACTGTTTGCTCAACATGGCCAATAGGCGTATTCAAAATCGTTTCTGCTAATAATTCAAGAGTATTCGTATGATACAATACAACGATCAATCAATTAAAGATGTCTTATCAATAGATAGGATGCAGTGCTCACAATCACGCCGATGCTTGTTAGCTGCAATATGATCTCGTTTCGGTGTATTTTTGGGCTGTCTTTTGATTGACGCTTTAACTCCTTGTACCTTCTTGATGTGACTATGAGTAAATAGCTCAGCGCGCCAGCCACTCCTGCCAGTAGCACCGTCTCAACAGATATTGAGTTTGACTGGATCACAGAGCCTGCGAGCACTGGCAGTATGCCCCACGACACAACAAAAGTAGAATTGTTGTGGAATCTCCCTTTGAACAGCTCCAAATTATATGCAAAAAGAAAGAACGACTCTGCAATTCCAATCGGAATCAAAAGCGGCGAATCTAAAAGCGCATAGTACAAGCCTATCGCAACCGCACCGCCCAGTGAGAGCAATGCCACTGCCAAGATCTTTCTTCTGGACAGAAATCCCCACGGTTTGCTCTTGCTTCCTATGGAATCAAGGCAGTGTGCAGATATTCCAAGCGCAAGAAAATACAAAACGCAGATTGCTACAAGCCGATATGGTGAAAAATCGGTCGCAAGGGAACCCCATGCGGCAAAAGACACGACCATTCCGGTGTACGGCAAAAACAAAATTCCTATGCTTATTCTGAAGTTTTTTGAGCCAAACTTTGGGACAAACCATTCGGACGTTCTGTCGTTTTGCAACAGTTTCTTTATGCACTTTGTTGCTTATAATGTGGATTGAAGTCAGGAAAATATTGTTGTTTTAGGAATATCTGAGATTGGGCTAAAAATAAAGAAAAGAGAAGATTATTTGCTTCCAATCAGGAAGATTACGCTTGCTGATGTGCTGACATCTTGGTCGGATGAAAACACCGGTGTTGATGAAACAGAGTCCATAGCACCTTCTGCCTTTGCATAATAGTATGGCATTGGTGGCGGGCTTGAAACACTATCCAAAACAACTGCTTTTACGCCAATTATTTGATAGTCCAGCGGAGTCAATGCCTTTTCTGCTCTGGATCTTGCGTTTTCTATTGCCTGTGACAACAAGTCATCGCTCAGATTCTTTTGTTTGTCAGGAGACAATGAGAAGAACACGGTATCCACTCTGTTGACACCTTCAGCCACGGCCGCATCAATGATGTTCGATACCAAATCAAGTTTCGTTGTTTTTACTTTGATTATGTTGGAGACGTTGTATCCAGTAATCTTTTGCTTGTAGATTCCTGTCTCTTTTTCTTGGTATGACTCATACACCGGATAGATGCTAAACTGGGCAGTGCTTATCTCGGATTCGGTTATTCCTACTCCCTTGATTGCGTCAACTACCTTGTTCATCATTTCGGAGTTTGCGTCGAGTGCCTCTTTGGCAGTTGGTTTTTGAACCTCTACTCCAAACTGAACATTAAGCAAGTCTGGTTTTATTGTCGTAGTAGCGGTTCCGCTCACAGAGATTGTTTTTTCTCGTGATGGGTATGGGGTCGGCTCTGTCTGTGCCTGTGCTTGGCTTCCTGATGGAATTGCGCCAATAGCAAATGCCATGACAAGGACGATTCCAGTCGCTGCTGCGATTGTCATTGTTTTGTTCATGATTCCATATGGGCAAGTTGCGCTATAACCTTTGATTCAAATAGGATTTAATCATAAATCTTTTAAAGACGCATCGAGTTAGCCTTGTTTTATGGGCGATTCAGAGGATCCAATTGGAATTAATGAAAAAATTGAAATTCTGTCCACCGATGATCAGAGAATAAAGACAGTCGGAGAACTTCTTAGCTCTGACTCGAGCAGAGCGATTTTGAAACTATTGTTCAACGATCACATGACTGCAAACCAAATTGCACAAAAAACTGAAACTTCATTACCCTTAGTCATGTACCATCTAAAAAAAATGCAGGATGCTGGAATTGTAACAATCTCGTCTACTGGCAAGAACACAAAGTCGCACGACATGAAATATTACACTGTTGATAAATTTGCAATTGTCATTTTACCGTCAGGATTGTCCGAAAAGGCAAAGTCGAGCAAATCATTACACAATTCCTTTAATCGAATTTACCGGTTTGCGACAATCGGCGGTGCCGCACTAGCAACATGGTTTTCGTCCCAATTCATACAACACCAACAAGCAGCCGTGCATGAAGCGCCGCAAACTGCTGCACCCATGATGAAATCTGCACCAGAAATGGCGCAACGAGCATTGGAATCGTCAGAAGCGCCGCAAACTGCACAAGATGCGGGAATCCAAATGTACCAAGCTACAACCGGCGAGCCAACTACTGACATCTATCTGTCGATAATCATAACGCTTGGTGTTGTAGTTGTCGGCCTCATAATAGAGAGAATAATTCGCGCATATCGAAAATAAGACTACAAATTATACTCACATCCGTACAAAATCATGGCACTCACAGATAGGGAAAAGGCAATAGTTGCAATATCGAACGCGATTTCCGTGTATTCGGTATACGCAAAAAGCCCGGATACTTTGCCAAAAAACATGTCTTTGATTGACTTTGTCCTAAAATCCACTCCGGAAGCACTTAGAAAAGAGATTTCGATGGACCTGATTGATGAGATTTTTGAATTTGTCTCTAAAACCCAAAGTGGAACTTTCATAAACCCTGCGGATTAACAAAAATCAAAAGATGACTGCGATTGCAACCCTTGGCTCCCATTGCGCTCTACAGGTTCTAAAGGGTGCAAAAGACGAAGGTCTCAAAACACTGCTTGTCTGCGAAAAAAAGCGCGAAAGCCTGTATCGAAGATTTGGTTTTATTGATGAGTTAATTCTGGTAGACTCGTTTCTTGACGTCCTTGGCTCCAAATGCTCCAAGATTTTGGAAAAAAACAATGCAGTATTGATTCCACACGGCACGCTAATTTCTCAAATGAGCACAGAACAAATTGAATCCATCAAGACTCCTGTATTTGGCAACAAGTGGATTCTGAGATGGGAGTCAGACAGAAATCTCAAAGAAAAACTAATGCTAGATGCAAATCTTAACGTCCCAAAATCCATTCCAAATCCAAAAAATATCAAACGATTGACAATAGCTAAGCGACATGGTGCTGCCGGTGGCAAGGGGTATTTTCTTACATCTAGCGAAAAAGACTATGTCAAAAAGAGAAACTACCTAATCAAAACTGGACTCATCAAAAGCGACAAGGACCTATACCTACAGGAATACGTGATGGGCGTTCTGGCCTACTTGCAGTTTTTCTACTCGCCGTTAAAAGACGAGCTAGAGTTTTTCGGAGTTGATAAAAGACACGAGTCAGATATTGAGGGGCTGGCAAGAATTCCGTCAGAACAACAATTGGGCATGAATTACATTTCTTCATTTAATGTGATAGGGAACAGTCCGATGGTTTTGCGAGAGTCATTGCTTGATGCTGTTTATGACATGGGTGAGAGATTTGTCAAGGCGTCAAAGAGACTAGTCAAACCCGGAATGAACGGGCCGTTTTGCATAGAGGGCGTATATGATCAAGACGGCAAGTTTTGGACATTTGAGTTTTCAGCTAGAATAGTTGCAGGAACGAACATCTACATGGACGGCTCGCCGTATTCCACACTGCTATATGACGTTCCAATGAGCATGGGTAGAAGGATTGCTAGAGAAATAAAAGTGGCAACAAAACAAAAAAAATTAGATAAAATTACTACCTAAATTGCATCGTTTTTGATCTAGACAGCATTATTGCCATAATTGAGACAACTCCCATTATTGCCAATGCTCCAAATGGAAATTCGGGAATCACATCGCTTCCAATGATCTCGATTTCTTCGGTTGCGATTGGAATTACAAGTGAGAGTTTTGTCATGCCATCCTCATGCGTCACGGTATAGTCTGTCTCAATTCCGTCTAGGAGTATGACGAATTCGTCATTTTCAGCACTGAGCAGTTCTGCTGGAAATGATAATTCAAACGTGGATTCAACCACATCTGTGGTTCCAATCAACAGTGATTTTGATTCTTTATCGATATCCATTGAGATTAACTTACCGTCAAAACTGTAAGGCAAGTTGAATGTGTTTTCGTCTATTTTGAGATCATATTTGCCGGATTCTGCAAAGGAAAGTGGGATTATGGATAAAATTGTAATTGCGGCAATGATAAAAAAATAATTCTTCATGTTCCATCATTGACAAAGATGTTCTTAAATTATTCTATGGTGCGATTTCAAATTTCAATTAATAAGAACTGGTTTTGTTTGTCAAAAACTGTAGTTGGGAAAATGGGTTGGTTATTTTTAACCACTTGCCGTTCCCAGTGCTGAAAACGGTCGGCTCCATTATATCTTCAGCATGCGTACATTAGACCATGAATAAATCATCATACGTACTGATTGCACTTGTTGCGCTCACGTTGATTGCGCCGGCATTAGCCATGGCGGAATCAGAAAATGAGGCAAACGAAGGTGCAGAATCTGGAGAAAACGGAGAACGTGGAGAGCATGAAGGCACCGCGGTCAATTCAAACGTTTCAAACCTAGTTCTGTATGTCACGTTGGCTACCATTGCGGGCGTCAGCGGGATTTCTGCAATGACCGTATACAAAGCAAGAAGAAAAGCTGCAGCAAAAAAACTGGTGTAGCCCAATGATCTTTTTTTCTAATATTTTGCGACATAAATTATTTTTAATCTTGTTTGCACTGTTGTTTGTGCCGGCAACCGCGTATGCCGATGATGACAATTATGGATCCGCCCAGGCATTGGGATGGGTCGCAATTGGTGCAGGCACAGTTGCAAATTTGTTGTTTGTTGCATTCAACTCTGTTAAAAAACTCCCGTTACTCAAAGTTGGGCTTGGCAGTGAAATGCCAAAAACGATGTTCTCAATGTACAAACCAATGCTGAATTTTCACATAATGCTAAACTCTGTTGGTTTTTTTGCAGGAATGGCTCACGGGCTTATGCTTCTTAGGGGATTGGACTCGATTTCACTCTCATTGGCTATTGTCATGACTGTTTCCATGATGAGCGGCATAGTGCTCAAAATTGCATCTGACAGAAATCTAAAATTTTTTGGGCGTTTGGTTCACGGCCAAGTGGCTTTGTCACTATTACTAGTAGTGCTAGTCGTACTGCATGTTTCAGTCATGGGCAATGATTTTGATTGATTGTTGGACATTTTGCCATCCGTATTGAATGATTAGTCTAGAAAACGGCAAAACGGATTGTGCTGATGAACTACGTCATCTCAACAATAACTGCCGCTTTTTCAGAGTTGTCAAGCTCTTGTTGCACGGCATTTAGAATGTGAGACACTGATGTGAGGCTTGAAAAGTCAACCAGTTTGAGATTGTTCAAAAGATACACCTGTGGCGCAATATCGTTATTTCTGGATTCCAAAAAGTCGTCCAGATCTTCTAGGATTGATATCTTTCCCCCTTGGAATATTTTGGCATTTCTGTGTGACAGTTTCATTCTGCCAAATCTATCCAATACCAGGACATGGTGCCTGTTTTTCTTGGAAAACAGCTTTTTTTCTGAAACATGCCCTGTAAATACAAAATAATGGTCCGTCTCGAAGCTCAATTCGACAAGATCCTTACCGATTTCCATCATTTCACTTGCACGAGCAAGCGCCTCATCCAGTGTAAAGATGTTTTTTGCGTTTTCGGTGCTATCGAGCTCCACGTTTCCTGTTGCCGACACCCGCAGCAGTGATTTCTCTGCAATGTATTCGCTGTTTATTAGAATTGATTCTGGTACTGCACCCCTGTCAATCATGATGGCATGGAGTTTTTTGTGCAAATCTGATATTTGCGCTGGGGTTGGGTTTGATATGGTGTGCTCGATTTCTTCTTGAATCATCGAAGATGCCACTCCGATTGAGGATATCACTTCTGCGTGCTCTGCCTTTTTGTATGGAACTCCTAGCTGCTTTGCAACAAATGGAACCAGTACTGATGCACCCCCACCACCTCCTATTATCTGCGTTTTTACTTTTTCCATTTTGAACTCTTTCATAATTTTTGAAATGGCTTTTGTTATCTCAAATGACGCTGTCTGGATTATGGACATTGCGGCCTCTGGACCTGTCACTTTGAGCTCGCGCCCGAGTAATTCCATTGCGATCTTTGCAGAAGTCTGGTTTGCGAACGCATAATCGTCTTTTTCTATCATTCCAAGGGCGTTCGCCGCGCACGTATTTGTAATTGCAAACGTTTCAGTATCGCATTGAATTGCAAGGTACGGCTCAACATCAGTTTCCTTTGGTTTTACGGTGATGAGTTTTCCCTTTTTTAAGACGTCTGGATCTGCAAAGCACGCATATCGCAAGCCTGCAATGTGGGCGCTTCGCGGGCCTACCTTCCACACCCTTCCGTCCTTAATCTTTATCATGCTGCCTCCAGCCACGCCTAAGATGCGAACATCCATGGAACGGATACATGTTGGGTGGTCCTTTATTGTGACGTATCGAATTTCCGGCTTGCCGTTTTTTATTATACAAATATTGGTGCTAGTTCCGCCAACCTCGACGAATATTCCGTTTGTCACCTTAAGGTACAGTAATGCGCCTGCAACACTGGCGGCAGGTCCTGAAAGAATTGTGAGAATTGGCTTTGTTCTAAACGTGTCCATGTTTGTAACTCCGCCATCTCCCTTCATGATCATCAACGGTGCACGCACTCCTGCGTTTCTTATTGCCTCTTCGACGAAATTTGCGACCTCAAATGTTTTTGGAAGAACGCTTGCATTGATTGCGGCAGTCAGCGTTCTAATTTCAAGACCGTAGATGCCAGAAATTTCGTGCGATGCGGTAGACGGGATGTCGTTTTGCATTGCGTTTTTCATTACAAACATTTCATTTGATGGATCATCAACTCCAAACGCTTCTGTTGCGACAATTACCTTGACACCTTTATTTTTCAGGGAATTGATTGCATGTTGTACTTCTTTTTCTGAAATTAAGTGTGATGTGTCAAGAAAGACATGTTCCGTCTTGAGGCTTTGATCAGAATTGAACGTAGTATCTTGAAGATTAGTTCTTTTAATGACGTCTCCTTTTTCTGGCGTGACACCCATTGCGATTATTCCAACCTTTGCCGTGTCGGATTCAAGTAAAGCGTTGATTGCCTGAGTCGTACTGTGGGCAATTAACTCGATTTCAGATAATTCTATTTTAGATTCAGTTACTAGTTGTGATAGCGCAGATACGATTCCCTCGGATACGCCTTTTTGCGCCTTGTGCGTAGTTGGAGTAGTCGATTTGCCGATAATCTGCCCCGTTTTGATGTCTATTGCGATTGCTTTTGTGAATGTGCCGCCTACGTCGATTCCTATTCTAATTCGTCTTGAATTCATCGATTTCCCTTCTTGATTTTCGCATTGTGGCTATTTTCTCTTCTCTTTTGGGCTTCAAAACAAGTACGTATGATGCGGCTGCAAGATATATTCCAAGCATAATGATTTGTGCAATTATTGTCTCAAGAGTAGGATAAATTCCTGTCATCTTTGCCATGTTGATATCTAGTCTTGGTATAATTCCAAGAAGACTCGTGAATGATATGATGTCCAATGTTTGTAACTCCCTTACTGCGTTACCTAAAAATGCTATGGATAGGTATGCGCCGACTCCCATCGTAAGGCCGAAAAGCATTTTGAGCGGTAGTCTTTTTCCCAATTTCCTTGTTACAAAGTACACGCCAAGAAGACTTGCAATTCCAGCAACAAATCCCAATCCAACATACGTCTCCATATATTTTGCAAATCCAAACATTGCCTCATAGAACAATACCGTCTCAAACCCTTCTCGGTACACTGTGAAAAACGAGAGCATTACAAACACAATGGTTCCTCCAGTGGTTGACGCTTGCCAAACTTTTGCCTTGACAAACTCCATCCATTTCTTGTGCTCTATTTTGTTTAGAATCCAAAAACTCACATAGAACAAAACCGCTGTTGCAGAAAGCGCGGCAATTGCTTCAATTAGGTCCCTACTTGCCCCCGATATTGTGATAAAGTAGGATGCTACAAGCCATGTTACTGCGGTTGCAGCGATTGCTATGATTATTCCATAAAACACAAACGGTTTGAATTTTGTATTTCGCGACGCTTCAAGATATGTGAGAATTGCGCCGAGTATTAGAACAGATTCCAAGCCTTCTCTGAAAATAACTGCAAATGATGATGTAAACGCAATGGTTGGTGCGAGCTGACCTGTGCCGGTAACAAGTCTCTCGGATTCATCAAGGCTTCGTTTTACTGAAATTGCGGCCTGCTCAACTTTTTCGTAATCTGCTTTCTGGTTTATCAGACTCCTAAGCTGGGCAAACTGCAGCTCTACTTGCAAGGTAAAATCTGGATCAATCGTTCGTAGTGGGATTTCTACATGCTCATAGCTGTCAAGATAGGCAGTTCTTGCAGAGATGAATGCTGCTTGGGTATTGCCCTCTTTGTACTGATTTAGCGCAGTTTGAAGGGTTGTTCGGATGAGGTCAATTTGGCTTCGTACCCCTGATTTCTGGTCTTCTGTTGCAGACCCCATCTCTTTTGTTACTTTTTTTGGTTCTATTGCCTGCTGATCAACATGTGACTGTTTTGAGATCATGCTTTTTGTTGCGTCAAGGTCTGCAAGTATTGGGTCGTTGATAAACGACTGTATCTCTTCAAACGATTTTTTTTCTTGCACCATGGTTCGCAGATTTTCTCTCATGTTTAGCTCCATTCTGTGCAGTAGGTTTTCATCAGCCTTGCCGATATCGGACTCCAGATACTCAAAGTTATCAAGATAGGCCGCAATGACATGCTCTTCCGCTGTCGCATAATCACCTTCCTTTACTGCAGATAGGGTTTGATCATAGTGCTGTCGTATCTGAGAATATATGTCGTCTTGGTCAGATGTCGCAGAGTCAGTTCCAGTTAGATCACGTTGTATGGTGGTAATCAGTTTTCCAACAGAAACAAAATCGTGTTTTTGAGCAATCTGTGATTTTAAGTCGTCAAAAAAAGACTTTAGTTCGCCGGTCTGTCTTTGGTCAAATGACGAATCCGAATTAAACAGTTGAATTGCATCGTCAACAAGCGATGCAGATATTGCAAGATATTCCTTGTCATTCTTCGAAATTGCGACTTGATAGCTATCGTCTGCCACTGTAAGTAAATCAGATACAACAAATGGAACGCGTGACGATTTTGGGAATTTAGTAAGATATTGTTCTGCCGTAGAGATATTCTCAAGTATGTCGCCTGATTGAGATTTACTTTCTATTTTAGAATGCATGTCAAGAAGCAGCAAGTGCAAATCCGCGGCAGACTCGACGTTTGACTCTCTGAGTGAATCAAGTTGCTCACTGTAAAAATCCGTGGTGAATTTCGAGTATTTCGATGCTTGATCATAATCATCATTCATTACGCTTGTTTTTACAAGACTTATTCCCGTCCTCACTACCTCACCCGTTGACTGTATTGCAGAATCATCCGTAGTTTGACCAAAAGATGCGTGACTATACGATGACAAAACAACAAACATTGCAAAAACTGACAACAGAATTTGCCGACTGCTCATTGTCTGGTTAGGATCAGCTAACTGTATTTAAAGCAGGGATATGTTCTAAAAACTTAGAATGAGAATGAGTTTTTGAAAAACTAGTTTGATTGTAAATTCAGTGTCGGGTTTGTTCCTCCGACAATGATTTCAGCTTTTTTGATTCGGCTTTTGTAATACTTGATTTTTTTTCCAGCGGTAGATATTTCAAATTTATCGACATAGACCAGTGCTAGCACTTCAAGATTTGACAGGATTTTGTATACTGTGGAAATCGACATTTTCTGCTCGTCTGCAATTTTTTGTGCGTCTTTTGCTTTCGTCGTGATTGAGAACAAGACAGATCTTGAGTAGACATTTGTCAGGGTTTCTATGATCTGCTGAGTTACATCATATTGGCTGAGCTGAAAGACTGTGTTTTTTTTCATAGCCATGCCATTCATTTAATTTGGTGCCAAAACAAGAGTTGGCTCTGGTTTTTTGATACTAATGTCGGCCTTGCTTATTCTGCTTCGATATACTTTGAATTTTCTTCCCTTGTCTGAAATCATCCATCGCTCTACGCGTATCAGCGTTAGATTCTCAAGATCTGAGAGTTTTTTGTAAACTGAGCTGAGTGGAATCTTGTATTTCTCCGAAATTTCTGCCGCGGTGCGGCCTTGTTTGATTAATGAAAATAGGATGGTCCGAGATTCTGCATCTGCCAATGCCTCAATTACTTTTTGTGTTACATCATATTTTTTTAATTGTGGAAGTGTGAATCTGCGCCCCAAGACACTGTTCTATTTCGTATTGTTATTTAAATAAAATGTTATCCTTCTCATTCTATAAAATGAGAACATTTGGCATTAAAAGTCAAACCGTGCATATTGCAAAAATTGGGGTTTACTGGAATTTCGATTGCTTTACTTTATCCGGTTGTAGTTTTTGCCACAACACGCCAAGAATCAAACCCAGAGACAGCCAAAATGCCGACACTCCAACTATTGATACTGCCCTGAATCCGTTTACTAGGTCCATCGAGGTAGTTATGACATCCGGGTTTTGTGGCATCAGCGCAAACGCCGCACCCATAAGCCCTGCATATCCGATAAATGCAACCATCTTTCTACTTTTGAGTCTCTTGTAAATTTGATAAAACCCTAGTGCACCAAATCCAGAAATTGCGATGAATGCAACATACAATGTCTCCCTTAGAACAATAGTTGCCGGGTCACCAACGGTTGGCGGGTTTGCAGGATATTTTGCAAACGGTATCAGATAGAGCGTAATCCACATAATTGCTGCAAGGGCTAGTGCTTTTTTGGCAAAACTATTTCCAGGCAGTATGTTTCTAGAATACCCGAAAACGATTCCATACAATGAGCCGATTGACATGCCCAATATCGCGCCAGATAGGAGCTGTCCGCCTTTTTGCCATGCTCTGTATGAGTAGTATTCTGCCCAAAACTGCGGATTGTCCTTTGCTTCTCCAGACGCAAACATGTGCTGATTTTCGATTCCAATCGCTTTATCCAAATACGGTTCAACAAGCACCAAATTTACCAAACCATGAATAATTCCGGCTGAGCAACCAGCTAGCAAAATAATTCCAATAAAAAGAGACGTCCTCATGACTTATCACTAGTGGCAGGGAAATCCTGCTGCATGTCTCATGTCATGAGTTAGTTCATGTATGTACATGTCTGCATATGCTTGATCACCGAAGGCAATACTGAATAATTGTCCCTGATCAAAGCCTACTTCAAACACTCCAAATGCAAAAATTGTAGCTAATACAAGTAGTGCAACTTTTGGAACGCTTGATTTTGAGATTGTAATCTCTTTTGAAAGCGACATGATGTTGAGCCTGAACGAATGTATTTAAATTCTTGGACGAATCATCCAATATTTAACTAAAAATGAATTCTAGGCAACAAGTGCAAACACTGCAAAACCTGGTGTCAAGAAAAGGATCAAGCAAAGTGTTGACATTTTCGGTGCCTCACGTGTTCAAGGCATTACAAATGTTAAATGAAAACGAATATGTGAGTAGATCGAGTTTTTGCCAGAATCTGCACATGGGAGAGGGGGCGGTAAAGACAATGATCATGCACCTAAAGGAAGAATCCATGGTGGATTCAACAAAGTCTGGAACTTTTCTTACAACAAAAGGGAAGAATTTCATAAAAAATATCCTAGAAATAATTTTTGCAGAATGCGACATTAAAAAATGCCAAATCGCGCAGGGCAAATTCAATCACGCGATCATTCTGAGAAACTATGCATTTGCAACAAAGACGGGGGTGGAACAACGAGATTACACAATACTGTATGGCGCATCTGGGGCCACTACGTTGCTCTATAAGGAAGACAGATTCGTTTTCCCAAATGAGAACACAGACTGTCTTTTGGGTGATCAGAAAATCAGGGGAGTGCTACTGACCAAAATGCACCCGAAAAATGGCGACATGATAATAATCGCGTCTGCCAATGATCCGTTTGTTGCAGAGATTGCGGCAAAAAACTCTGCACTGTGGACTCTTGCTACACACGGTAAGCCGTGACACAGCAAACTATTTCAAGCGTATTTTGGGTGTTAGTTCGTGGTAAAATATTATTTTCTTGCAATCCCGGCAATAATTGGAATTATTGGCGGAATATTTGCGGTAACTTATTTTGGAAACAGCGACAATCTCCAAAAAGACGAAACATTCACACTACAGCAACTAATTGAGAATGGTTCTCCCTACGAAGGAAACCCGTCTGCACCAATCACGATAGTCGAATGGGGTGACTATCAGTGCACGTATTGTCACCTGTTTCATGATTCAAGCCTAGAGGTTATCAAAGACGAGTACCTCAAGTCCGGCAAGGCAAACCTTGTTTTTAGAGACTTTCCACTAAATGGTCCTGCCTCGGTTCTTGCGGCAGAGGCATCTCATTGCGCAAAAGACCAAGGAAAATTCTGGGAGTATCATAATGAAGTATACAGAAACTGGAACGGTGAAAATACTGGATGGGTAAGCAAGGATTCGCTCAGCAAGTTTGCTCAAAATGTCGGATTGGACGTTGATCAGCTAAAGTCTTGTCTTGACTCTTCAAAGTACAAGCAACAAGTTCTAGACACATACGACTTGGGACAAAAAATCAAAATTGACGCGACACCGTCATTTCTCATCATAAAAGACAACAAGGTTGTCAAGATTACGGGAAATCAGCCAATCGAAGTATTTAGAAAAACACTTGATGACATGTAATCAGTATTCTAATTTGTGCAAATCGCTTGCAATGTGATTGTCGTATTTTGGATTTGAATCGAGCAGACCACGCAACACCATGTTCCTGATGCAGTACGAGACATATTCTGGCTCAACTCCGCCGTACTTTGCTGCCTTTTTCGATACGTCCTGGAACAGGGTTTCATTGTCTGTTTTCATTGTTTGACACATGTTGACACGCAACAGTATGCCAAGTTGGACCAACTTGTACATCGAAGGTTCTTTTCCCTCAAGATAAATCTGCGATATGATTTCCTCCATGTAATAGAATCCGTGGCTTGTCACCCTGTACTTGAGCAGTTTTGGATAGTCATCCAGCTCGATGCAGTAGGGCAACGCGTTTTTTTCCACGTATCGCAAACCCCCGCTTGATTAATTATTACTGCGGCACTTTGCGACAAAAATGGATTCCATTTTGGAATGTTTTGATTGCCCAAACTTCTTAATACTGAATCCATAGAGAGCAAATAATGGGCAAAATTACGATTGAAAAACAGGATTCTGTCAAACTTTACAAAATAAAAAAAACACTTGATGAACTTTCACGAATATCTGGCAGGGGAACCGAACTGATCTCAGTATACGTGCCAAAAGGAAAACAGCTCCATCTTGTAATAAACACCCTGCGAGAAGAGCAAGGGACTGCGGACAACATAAAGTCAGACCTTACAAGAACGCATGTGGTGGATTCTCTGTCGCGTGTGCAGCAGAGACTAAAGCTATACAAAAATACGCCAGATCACGGGCTCGTGATATTTTGCGGCGCAGTTCCGCCAGAAGGCGGCGGACCAATTGGGAGCGAGGTAATCAAAGTCTGGGAGATAGAGCCACCAAAAGATCTTACCACGTTCCTATACCGATGCGATGATCATTTCCATGTGGATATTCTAAAGGACATGCTAAAGGACGACAACCTAATTGGGTTTTTGGCAATCGACACAAAGGATACTGGGTGGGGGCTGCTTTATGGAAATAAAATTGAGGTTCTAAGAGAGACAAGCTCCGGCGTTGCAGGAAAACACCGACAGGGAGGGCAGTCTGCAAGAAGATTTGAAAGACTTCGGGAAATGGAACTCACATATTATTACAACAGAATTGCCGAAGTGACAAAGGAGTTCTTCATTGACATTTATCCAATAAAGGGATTGATTGTATCTGGCCCAGGCCCAACAAAGGAAGACTTTCTAAAATCAAACTATCTTGAATATAGACTTCAGAACATGGTGATCGCGGTTTTGGATACTTCGTATTCAGGTTCGGAAGGAATTCGTGAAGCGTTTGTAAAGGCAAGCGATGTGTTATCGGACTTTAGATTGTCTGAAGAAAAAATATTGATTGAAAAATTATTCCGCGAAATAAATTCTCATTCCGGCAAAGGCATGTATGGACTAAAAGACGTGATAAAATATTTAAAAAACAATGTAGTTGAAACCCTACTGATCACAGACGACACAAACATGTACAGATTAGAGGTAAAGTGCAACAGGTGTCAAAACATTCAGGAAGAAATCATAGACAGGCTGAAGCTGATTCCAAGAAAGACAGAACTCCTAAACAAGCCATGCCCAAGCTGCAAGAGCACCGACCAAGAGGCAATATCTCAGGATTTGGTGGACTATCTTTCGCTTGTTGCAGCTCAGGTGGGAACAAAAGTCGAGGTAATTTCGGGAGTCACAGAATACGGTTCAATGTTGGCAAGCCTCGGAAAGGTCGGCGCAATCCTCAGGTATAACCCAAATCAGTAGAACTATCTTATTGCGGCGCTATCTTGCGTAGTAGTCAGAACATTACCGTCTTGCGTGTTGATTATTCTGTTTTTGATGGTAGAGCCCTCAATTTTTTTTATAAGAAAATTTAACGAGAATGGTTTTTGAACTATCTGGATGGTGTCGTCCTTTAAGTCCTGGAGTTTTTGCATTATTCCTTTTCCATATGCTGAAAGAAATATCAGTCTTTGATTTGGTCTGTATTCAAGAATTTCTCTTGCCGCATCTGCGCCAGTCCTCCTTGGCATGTCATGATCTAAGAGGACTAGGTCAAACGGTGGGGCCCTGCTTTTCCTAAACAATTCGTCATATTTTGCCTCGTTCATGTAATAATCGATGCATTCTACACCGTCTTTTGCAATTGTGATTTTGTGATTTCTTTTCTCAAGTGCGATTTTGTATTGTTTTGCAGTAAATTCGTTATCCTCTGCAATCAGTATGTCAAGTGGCATTGAGATTTTTAGCAAAAATGTATGTTTTAAGACTAGTTTTTTTGTTTCAAACAAACATCGGCATCAAAAACAAGCCAATGACTCGAGATGGATTACACATGTTCGCGAATTTGCCTTGCCAGTGTTTTGAGTTCATCATCTGAAAGAATAGTTCTTTTTGTCCAGATTGCACCGGCGTCATTGTACCTTGGAATGATGTGTACGTGCACATGCGGTATGATTTGCTTTGCCGCCCTGCCGTTATTTTGTGCAAGACTAAACGCATCTGCCTTTGTTGCAGCAAGTATCTTGCTTGCGATATGCGGTATTTTGGAAAAAAGGCTTCCAACATCATTTGGTTCCATGTCTGTGATTTTTTCATAGTGTTTCTTTGGCACAACCAAGGAGTGTCCGTTATCTATCGGATATTTGTCTAAAAATGCAACATGATCCGAGTCCTCGTAGATAAAATGCCCGCTCCGTTTTCCAGACACAATGTCACAAAATATGCAGTGCACAGATGCAATTACGTCAAACAATTTATTACATTATCGATCAGAATCCTAAGAAATTACACAATCGAAATGTACACCGTTCAGGCGAAATTATCTTTGTTATCGATTAGTTAATTAGTCCTATTTTTTGAGTGTGAGTGTTTCATGGGCAAAAAAGATAGGGAAGTTAAGGAAGAGCGTCGTGAAAGTTTTGTAGACAGGCAGTCAAGACAAAAACGAAAAAACATGGTTATTGGCTTGGCAGTCTTGGCAGGAATTGTGGCAATTATCGCATTTGCAGGTTATCATTTTGTAACAAAGACCCAGTCAAGTCCGCTCAATGCTCCAGTAGGGGCAGGTAAGCTTGGAGACGAGCACGAGCACGCGTCACTGTTGGTCAGAATTTTTGGCGATAAATTCGACTTCTCACCACAGCAGTACCAAGTAAAAAGTCCATACATCCACTTTGAGGGAGAAGACGGCAACACCATCCACAGACACGCATCAAATGTCAAATTAGGCTATCTGTTTGACTCACTGAAAATCGGTCTGAATAACGATTGCTTTGTATTCCCAGATAAGAAAAAAGACCACACTTTCTGCACAGATAACGATTACACACTAAAGTTCTTTATCAATCACAAGCAAGTAGACGGCATAACGGATTATGTTCTGCATAACGGCGACAGAATACTAATCACATACGGAAATGACAATCAGACTTCAATAGATGCCCAACTGACAGAACTTGATGGCCAACTAATCAAGAGTTAATTCTTCAGTCTGAAATTAATCAAAATATTCTAATATAGTAAACCAATCCAGTCTGGGTATAATGAATTACACCGATATTTCAAGTAAAAATGTAGTTGGCGGAACATCACGGGCTCCCCATAGGGCAATGTACAAGGCGATGGGGCTAACGGATGAGGATCTTAGTCGTAAATTTATCGGAGTGTCCCATACCGGAAACGAGGCAACTCCATGTAACATTCATCTTGGAAGACTGGCACAAAAAGCAAAAGAAGGCGTTTATGATGCAGGTGCAACTCCAAGAGAATTTAGCACCATTGCAGTAAGCGATGGAATAGCAATGGGACATGAGGGAATGAAATCGTCCCTTGTCAGTCGAGAAATTATTGCGGATTCAATCGAACTGATGGTTCGAGCTCATCAGTATGACGGCCTTGTGGGAATCGCAGGATGCGACAAAAGCTTGCCTGGAACAATGATGGCAATGGCAAGACTGAACCTTCCATCCGTTTTTGTTTACGGCGGAACCATTATGCCAGGTTACTATAACGGCAAGCAGCTGACCGTCCAAGACGTGTATGAGGCAGTGGGTGCGTTTGACGCAGGTCAGTTATCACTTGAGGCACTAAAGAACATTGAAAACTATGCATGTCCAACGGCAGGATCTTGCGGTGGAATGTTTACTGCAAATACCATGGCGTCAATTTCCGAGGCATTGGGAATCTCATTGCCAGGCAGTGCTAGCCCGCCAGCAGAAGACGAACGAAGAGAAAAGATGGTGTACGACACAGGAGTTGCAGCTACAAAACTATTGGAGATGAATATCAAGCCAAGAGACATTTTGACATTTGAGGCATTTGAAAATGCCATAACGATGCTAAACGCAATAGGCGGATCTACAAATGCAATATTGCATCTTTTGGCAATTTCAAGCGAAGCCAGGGTAAAGCTTACCTATGATGATTTTGAGCGGGTCAGGAAGAAAGTTCCGCACATTGCAGACCTAAAGCCGGGCGGAATGTATGTCATGAATGATTTGGACAAGGTAGGAGGCGTTCCACTGATGCTCAAAAAATTGCTTGACAGAAAACTACTTCACGAGGACGTCATGACAGTCACAGGAAAAACCATGAAACAGAATCTTGACGCAATTACAATTCCACCACCGGCAAACGCAGACATTGTAAGGCCAATTGGCACTCCGCTCCACAGAGTCGGAACCGCCGTGATACTCAAGGGCTCACTTGCCCCTGATGGCGCAGTTGTAAAAATTGCAGGAGTCAAAATCGACAAATTTACCGGAAAAGCCAAGGTCTTTGATAGGGAAGAAGACGCGTTTGACGCCGTGTCCAAAAACGAAATCAAGGAAGGCGACGTGGTCGTCATACGATACGAGGGTCCAAAGGGCGGACCGGGAATGCGAGAAATGCTTGCAGTAACGGCAGCAATAGTAGGACAGGGGTTGGGAGAAAAAGTTGCACTAGTTACAGACGGCAGGTTCTCGGGTGCAACGCGTGGATTCATGATTGGACATGTTGCTCCAGAGGCATATGTCGGCGGAAACATCGCGCTTGTCAAAAACGGAGACAAGATAATAATCGACACTGAGACAAACGTAATTGATCTTGCTGTTCCAAAAGAAGAACTAGACCAGAGAAGAAGTGAATGGAAGCCAAGAAAGCCAAACTACGAATCGGGCGCACTGGCAAAATACGCATCATTGGTAGGGTCTGCAGCGCAGGGCGCACTGACGGCGCCAATCTGGTAAAACAATCTAGTTGTGCAAATCACACACTAGTACGATCTTGTCTTCAAATCTTTTTGCAGTCAGACCCAGTCCTTCCCGTAATTCCTTTTTGCAAACATGGCATGTTGCCTCGCTTACAGTACTATTCAGGTGAATTGCTGGCTTTTCAAAGTGAAGATCGTAGTATAGGGTACGTGTCTTTGGCGGTGTTGCGAGGATCTGACTCATGGGTTACAATACGTCAAGATCGCATATAAAGGTACCGTACCATACCGTAATTCTTACAATCCAATTGCCAAAATAGGCTCAAAATGGATTGGTTTTTTGAAAAAATCTCATGTTTTAATTCAACCAAATGCTGAAAATTCTTTAAAAGTTATAAATATCCCACGGACACTTTGACTGACATGGGTGGCCTTCTTTGGAAATTCCAGTCCTACAATAATACCTCTAGAGTTATCAGGCTCACAATTTGAAATCTATTCTAAAATAGAAAAAAATTATCCAAATACATTCCTGTTTGAATCCCTAACTGGTCCTGAAGAGCTTGCAGAAACATCGTTGATTGGATTTGACCCAGATGTTGTACTAAAAGGGTATGAGGACAAGATCATTCTACAGTACAGGGACGGCTCGACTAAGACCATTGCAACAACTGATCCTGTGGCAGAGATAAAAAACTTGATTGGTCATACAACTAACACATCGTTTAGGTATCTTGGTGGAGCAGTAGGCATAATCAATTACGATGCAATAAAACTGTACGAAAAAATCCCAATTCAAAACAACCAAGAACCCTTGATGGAGTTTGGAGTTTATCAGGACGGGATTCTATATGACAACAAGACAAAAAAACTACTTTATTTCTATTACGATAAAAACAGAATTAACGACATAAAACTATCTGAGCCAACCTTTGCCAAAGTAGAAATTTCTGAGATTTCCGTAAACATGGATGAAAAAAAATTCTCAGACATCGTCAATAAGGCAAAAAAATACATCTACGATGGTGATATTTTTCAGGTTGTGCTTTCAAGAAGATTCAATTTTGATGTCAGGGGGGATCATCTTAGGATATACAAGGAACTGCGCTCACTAAACCCATCTCCGTATCTGTATCACATGAAGTTTGGACAAAAAACATTCATCGGGTCTAGTCCAGAAATGCTAGTCAGAGTAACCGGAAACGAGGTTGAGACGTTCCCAATTGCTGGCACTAGAAAGATTACCGAGGACGAGCAAAGAAACGAACAGCTAAGACAAGAGCTGCTGAGCGATGAAAAAGAGCTTGCCGAGCACACAATGCTAGTTGATCTTGGAAGAAATGACATCGGCAGGGTTTGCAAATACGGAAGTGTGCACGTAACAGAACTAATGCAGATAAAGCGCTTCTCGCACGTACAGCACATAGTGTCGCACGTAGTAGGCACGCTTGACTCAAAACATGACATGTTTACCGCATTCGAAGCGGTATTTCCGGCAGGAACCGTGACTGGAGCACCAAAGGTTCGAGCCATGGAGATAATCAACGAGCTGGAAGTCGATGTTCGTGGCCAGTATGCTGGCGCCGTCGGTTATTTTTCAAATAATGGATGCTGCGATTTTGCAATAGCCATACGAAGCATATTCATCAACGGCAAATCCGGTTTTGTGCAAAGCGGCGCAGGAATTGTTACTGACTCGATAGCAGAAAATGAATTCAGGGAAACGGAGCACAAGGCAGGCGCAATGCTTGCAGCATTAAAGGAGGCAGCAAAATGAAGTTCCTAATTCTAGACAACTATGATTCGTTTGTGTATAACATAGCACAGGTATTGGGCGAGCTTGGAGTTGAATCCGAAGTTATCAGAAACGACAAAATAACCATAGAGCAAATACAAAAAAACAATTACGATGCAATAATCATATCTCCTGGTCCTGGTACTCCGGAAGACAAAAAATACTTTGGGGTCTGCTCCGACGTGATAAGAAAGCTGGGGCCAACCACCCCAATCCTAGGGGTGTGTCTTGGACACCAAGGGATAATTCACGAGTTTGGAGGAAAGGTAGTCAACGCCGGAAATGTCAGACACGGAAAAACCAGTCAGATCAAACATTCTGACGAATCAATTTTTCACGGCGTAAACAATCCGTTTAGGGCAACAAGATACCACTCACTCGTTGGAGACAAGACAATCATTCCAGACGTATTGAAGATAACTGCAGTGGCAGAGGACGATGGGGAGGTAATGGGTGTGAGCCACAAGGAGTACCTGATCGAGGGAGTACAGTTCCACCCAGAGTCAATTCTAACTACAGAGGGCAAAAAAATATTTCAGAACTTTATTAATTTGATAAAAAAATGATCACAAAATACACAGAAACACTGCAAAGGGGACAAGACTTGACCATATCGGAAATGTCAATTGGAATGAGTGAACTACTGAGTGATAAAATTTCAGATTCTGAAAAAGCCGAATTTTTGAAAAGCCTATCAAAAAAAGGAGAAACCGACGACGAGCTTTATTCCATGCTAACTGAGATGGATAGGCACGGAATTCACATCAGCCCTGCGTGCAAAGGCACGATAATAGACGTTTGCGGGACGGGGGGCGACAAACTACAGACATTTAACATTTCAACCACTGCAGCGTTTGTCATAGCTGCGTCCGGCGGAGTGGTTGCAAAACACGGCAACAGATCAGTTTCTGGAGTCTCAGGAAGCGCAGATATTTTTGAATATTTTGGATATGACCTAAATGCACCTCCCGAAAAGACATCAAAAATCATAGAAACGTTTGGAATTGGATTTTTGTTTGCGCAGAAATTCCACCCCTCCATGAAAAACGTTGCAAATGCAAGAAAAATGGTCGGCGCAAGAACCGCCTTTAACTTACTTGGGCCCCTATGCAACCCAGCACAGGTGAAAAATCAACTGATCGGCGTCTTCTCAGAGGATTACCTTGAAAGAATAATCAATATCTTGAAAAAAAGAGGAGCGCAAAACATCATGACCGTGCACTCAGAAGACGGATTAGACGAGTTGTCCACTACTGGGAAAAACAAAGTTTGCTTTTTAAAAAATAATAAAACCGAAACAACCATCGTAGACCCAGAAAAATTTGGAATGCGCAAATCATCAATCAAAGACATACAAATCTCATCAAAGCCCCAAGCAATTCAAGCATTTTTATCGGTGCTAAATGGCACAGCAAATCGTTCGATGACAGAAATCACAACACTAAACGCAGCTGGTGGATTAATGGTGTCAAACATCGCCGAAAACTTTGGAGACGCAATAGAGATTGCATCTCAGACGATAAAAAATGAAAAGGCGTATTCACTTTTGACTGATTTTGTAAAATCGTGCGGGCAAATTGAAAAATTAAAAGAGGCAGAGTCACAATGAGCAATGTTTTAAAAAAACTAGCAGATAATTCCAGGACTGCCATCGATGATGGAATTTATGATATTTCAGAGCAATTGCCAAATTCAGGCATGGATCTTGCGGAATTAATCAAGAATAACAAGCATGCGTCCCTGATAACTGAAGTCAAATTTGCGTCTCCGTCGCTAGGGGAGATAAGAAAGGTATCGGACCCAGTAAGCATTGCAAAGGCGATGGTGCGTGGAGGTGCAGTGGGACTATCAGTGCTGACGCAGCCTCACATGTTTAACGGCTCACCGAAGTATTTTATGGAGGTCAGGCAGCAGGTCAAAGTTCCAATGCTCATGAAAGACATCATTGTCGATAAAATCCAAATAGATGCAGCAAAAAAAATCGGTGCAGACTATATGTTGCTGATACAATCGCTGTTTGACATGGGACATCTGAAAGAAATTGACGAGTTTATCGCATACGGTCACAAAAATGGCCTAAAGGTACTCGTCGAGGCACACACGGGATCAGAATTCGCAAATTCGCTTAAGACAGACGCAGACATCGTAGGCATCAACAACAGAAACTTGGATACTTTGGAAATTGACATAAACACTACAAAAAAGATATTAGAAAACCAGAAAAAATCAAAAATAACCCTGTCTGAAAGCGGAATTAGCTCGCCAGACGACATTAAATTCTTGAAAAAATGCGGCGCCGATGCATTTTTGATTGGTTCAAGCATAATGAAAAGCAATAATATTGAAGAAACTGTCAGAGGACTGGTAAACGCAGTATGACTCAGAGATTTCCAAAAGACGGCAGGTTTGGCGAGTTTGGTGGAAAATACATTCCAGAAACACTCGTTCCTGCAATCGAGGAGCTGGAAGAAAATTATTTAAAAATTAAAAACGACAGCAGCTTCAAAAAAGAGCTAAACTACTATCTTACGGAATATGCAGGGCGGCCGACTCCGCTGTACTATGCAAAAAACCTCACTGAAAAATTGGGCGGTGCAAAAATTTATCTCAAAAGAGAAGATCTTTTGCACGGAGGCGCCCACAAGATCAACAATACCCTGGGCCAGGCATTGCTTGCTAAAAGAATGAAGAAAAGAAGAATCATCGCGGAAACAGGCGCGGGCCAGCACGGAGTTGCAACGGCGATGGCATGCGCATGCCTAGGATTAACGTCCGAAGTATACATGGGATACAAGGACACCATAAGGCAAAAGCTCAACGTGTATCGAATGAACCTTTTGGGAAGCAAGGTTCATCCTGTAAAATCTGGCTCACAGACACTAAAAGATGCAATCAATGAGGCAATACGGGATTGGATTACAAACGTCAAAGACACATACTATTTGCTTGGTTCCGCGGTAGGTCCCCACCCATATCCAGTAATGGTACGCGATTTTCAGTCAGTAATTGGTAAAGAAATCATACAACAGATGAAAAAAATAAACAAGAAAACCCCAGATACCGTAATTGCATGTGTTGGTGGTGGCTCCAACGCAATTGGAACCTTTTATCCGCTAGTTGACAGTGATGCAGAAATTATTGGAGTAGAGGCGGCAGGAAAAGGATTGAAAACAGAATATCATTCCGCTACACTAAGTGAAGGCTCAAAGGGGGTATTACACGGGATGATGACCTACCTGCTACAGGATAAGGAGGGACAAATAAAAGAAACCCACAGCATATCTGCAGGACTTGATTACCCCGGCGTTGGACCAGAGCATGCTTTTCTAAAGGACGCAAACCGCGTGATATATCGAAGTGCTACAGACAAAGAAGTAATTGATGCATTTTTGTTACTAACAAGAACTGAGGGAATAATTCCGGCGCTAGAATCATCACATGCGATTGCAGAAGCGATCAAAATTGCAAAATCAAAACCAAAATCAGAAACAATTGTAATAACACTGTCAGGTCGAGGCGACAAGGACGTCGAAGTAGTTGAGGAGTATGTCAAAAACATCAAGAATTCAATCTAAGTTTTTAGAATTAGACTCTAAAAACGAAAAGGCGCTAATCGCGTACACCATGGTAGGGTATCCAAATGAAAAAGATACGCTGACTGTGATACGCGGGCTGATAAAAGGCGGCGCAGACATAATTGAGCTTGGCTTTCCATTCTCTGACCCACTAGCTGATGGATTAGTAATACAAAATGCCAGCACTGTATCCCTAGACCGTGGAACTAACCTTGCGCAATTCTTCAGACTGGTAAAAAAAATCAGGCAGGAAAGCGACATACCGCTAGTGCTGATGACATACACAAACATTCTGTATCATCAAAACTATGAGAAATTCTTCAAGGAGATAAGAGATGCTGGAATTGACGGGGTCATTACGCCAGATATGACAATCGAGGAGTCAAAAGAATACCTAAGGGCTGCTAGGAAACACTCAGTAGATACAATATTTCTTGTTTCTCCAAACACAGACAGAAAAAGACTGGAAAAAATAATCAAAATGACGACAGGTTTTCTGTATTTGGTGGCAGTTTATGGGACGACCGGCGTTCAAAACAAAATACAGCAGTACACAATAGATGCTCTAAAAACCACAAAAAAAGCAGCTAATCATAAAATTCCAGTAGGCATTGGGTTTGGGATTTCAACTCCTGAAGACGCCAAGCGTTTCATACAGCAGGGAGCAGACGCAGTCATAGTTGGTAGCGCACTGATAAAACTAGTAGAAAAGACCGCCCCAGCAAAACTCGAAAATGCAGTTGTCAGTTTTACAAAAAAATTAAAAAACACAACAAAACGAGGATAGGTTATTTTTTTGAATACCTTACCTTCATGCTAAGCAGTGTAAGATTAAAAATCAGAATAGCTATGTTGACCCCGATTATTATTTTGTCATTTATCCCAACTCCGTAAAAAATCCACAAAACAGATCCTGCAGAAATTAACGTCATAAGATAGTACGAGACATCGGAGAGGCTTTTTGTTTTATATCCACGAATAATTTGAGGAATCCACCCAACGGTCACCAGTACGGATGCGATGGTTCCAAGAATGATTACCCAGATTCCTTCAAAAAACACTTCTTTCAGA